>CAYFTJ010000024.1:0-22158 GCA_964346155.1 uncultured Oscillospiraceae bacterium | reverse complement strand
AAAGTATTACAGGTCGAGATTGGATATTAAGGCTAAATTAAGTTGAGAATAGTATGATTATTTTTTAACGACACTGGATTTTAAATACAGAGTGCCAAAACCATCAATACGGCCTTGGATGTCGTGGCCGTTATAAGGTTCATCCAGAATACGCAGACCTTTGACCTTGGTTCCTTGCTTGATAGTATCTTTTCCCAGTTTTAAATCCTGGGCGATGATGACATCGTCTCCGTCTTCTAAAATATTGCCGTTAATGTCCCTGGTGATCAGGGCTTCTTCGGCTGCCGCCTGAGCCATTTGATCCCAAGAATGGAAACACATGGGGCAAACGAACAAATGGCCGTCTTCATAGGTATAGTTTGACTGACACTTGGGGCATGCGGGTAAACCCATTGATTTTCCTCCATCTATTTATTCTTCAGTTATTTCATGCTATTATACACGACTTTGGAAAAGGTTGCGTTAAGGCAGGCGCTCAAAGTCTACGGCGCCGTGCTTGCACAGCGGGCAGATAAAGTCGTCAGGCAGGGGATCGCCTTCGTAGATGTAGCCGCAGATTTTGCATACCCAGCCTTTCTTTTTATCGGTCTGCGGCTTGGGTTTCACATGCTCGTGGTAGTAGGAGTAAGTCATGGTTTCCTTATCGCTTAGCACCCTGGCCTCAGTAATGGTGCAGATAAACATGCTGTGGGTGTCAAGGTCTACATAGCTTTCCACTTTCAGGCTCATCAGGGAGTTGATGTACTGGGGCAGGAATACCAGCCCGTTATCCGATCGCAAAATGTCCACGCCCTCGAATTTGTTGGCCGCGCGACCGGACTGGAAACCGTAGCGCTCAAACACGCTGAAAGGGGCGTCTACCGACAGGCAGTTGAGGTTCATGATGCCTGTTTTTTGGATAATCTCGTGGGAGTAATTGGCCTTGTTAATGCATACGGCGATGCGGTTGGGGGTGTTGGTGACTTGGGTCACGGTGTTGATGATGGCGCCGTTATCCTTAGCGCCATCGCTTGATGTAACCACATACAGCCCATAACCGATTTTGAACAGGGCGGAAAGGTCATTTTTGTTTGCAGTATCGTCTTTTCTGGCCAGGTAGTCCTTGCATAGCTCGTCGCTCAGCTTTTCAATTTGCTCTTTGTTTTCTTTGGAGAGGGCCGATTGAATGTGTACGTTGTTTTGGGTAAAGGTGAGGTTACGGCAGCCTTCCAGCATGCCTTTCATGGTTTTGTAGGCCCTGGCTGCCCAGCTTCCGTTTTCGATAAAGCCAACCTGCTTGTTGCGGAAGTTACGCTCATTCAGGTGGTCGATGAAGGTGCGCATGAACGGGAAAATATCGGCATTGTAGGTGGTGGTGGCAAGCACGACGCGGCCAAAGCGAAAAGCGTCGGCCACAGCCTCCGACATGTCGCTGCGGGCTAAATCGTATACCTTTACCTGAGGGGCGCCTTTTTGCTTCAGCTTTTGAACAAGCAAGTCCACAGCTTCCTTGGTGTGGCCATAGACGCTGGTATAAGCTACCATAACTCCCTCGGTTTCTGTTTGGTAACCGGACCAGATATCATATTTTTCAAGGTAGAGACTCAAATCGCCCGACAATACCGGCCCATGCAAGGGGCAGATGGTTTGGATATCAAGGCCGGCAGCTTTTTTTAAGACCGCCTGCACTTGCTGTCCGTACTTGCTGACAATGCCGATGTAGTAGCGGCGGGCTTCGTCCAGCCAGGGTTCTTGCACATCGTTCGCGCCAAACTTGCCAAAGGCATCGGCTGAAAACAGCACCTTGTCGGTCTGGTCATAGGTCATTAAAACTTCCGGCCAGTGCACCATGGGGGCGGTGATAAAGGATAGCTGATGCTTGCCAAGGGACAGGCTGTCCCCATCCTTAACGGGCAGACGGTTTTTTACAGCGTCTTTCCCAAAGAACTGATCCATCATCGCGAAGGCTTTGGCGGTTGCCACGACCTTTGCTTTGGGGTACTGTTTTAAGAAGTTGCCAATGTTGGCCGAGTGATCGGGCTCCATATGGCTGACGATCAGATAGTCGGGCGTGCGGCTCTTAAGCGCCACACGTAAATTATGCAGCCAGGTATCGCCAAAGGCGCGGTCAACGGAATCAAAGACGGCGATCTTGTCATCGGTAATCAGGTAAGAGTTATAGGCCATGCCGTTTTTAACGGCATACTGGCCTTCGAACAGGTCAATTGCGTGGTCATTGACGCCGATATAGGTGATATTCTGGGTGATGGTCATGTTGGCCTCCAATTTAAAGAAAAGTAAGTGTATTTTGCCTGCCCATTATACAATAAAACCCCGCCCTTTTCCAGCAGGCGGGGAGAGACGGAGGTTACTGGTACAAAAAAAGGCTCTCCTTGGGAGTTTGCTCAATTATTAGGGAGTGAAACAGGAATGGAAAATGGGAGTGAAACAGGAAAGTGAAACAGGAATGGAAAACCGCTTGTTCATCTCATCATTCATATGATACAATAAATGTGTAGATCACTGTCTTCGGAGAGTGACAAGTTTCTGTACCGAATGAGGTGGGGGCTTGAGGGGACAAGTTTTTGTTCTGTCAGTTATTTTATTGAATACCTCCCAAACAAAAGAAGCGAACGTGACCTTCTTTGATGGTTTTTCAAGACACACAACCTTACTGCTGTAAGTATCATTTAGATAGAGGATGACCGAGGCCACCTCTACAACTGAAAAAGAAAGGCTTTTAAAGAGATGAGGATGCGGCTTAAAAAGATCTTAAAGATCGAGCATTGGGAAGTAATTACCCTTTTTTTGATAGTGTATGATTTTTTAGCGATTCTGTTCTCCTATTTAGCTGCGTTGTGGATACGATTTGATGTCCAGTTTAGTAAAATTGACCCCAGATATCTGCAAGGCTATTACCGTACCATTTTATTTTACGCTATTTTTTGCGTGATTGTTTTCTGGGCGATGAAACTATATAGAAGCATATGGAGATTTGCCAGCTATATAGAATTGATCAGGGTTTTTTTTGCCACGCTTATTACCGGGGTTGCATACTTTTTAATCGTATCCCTTTTTGTTTTAAGAATGCCGATATCTTACTATATCATGGGCATTGTTTTTCAATTCATCCTCGTGTTAGGCATCCGATTTTCCTATCGTTTTGTGCTTCTATTAAAAAAAGACAGGTTTCAATCCCAGACCAATCGAGAGACAATCATGATAATAGGCGCCGGCGAAGCTGGGAAAATGATTCTTCGGGACCTGCAGGGCTCAAAGAACCCAACCGGAAAAGTCTGCTGCTTTATTGATGACAACAAAAACAAGTGGGGCAGATATATTGACAATGTTCCGGTTTTTGGCGGCAGGGATAGAATTTTGGAGGCGGTCAGCAAATTCAAAGTCCAAAAAATCTATATAGCGATTCCCAGTGCCAGCGCAAAAGAAAAACGAGATATTCTCCAGGTTTGCAATGAAACATCTTGTGAGATGATGAGCCTTCCGGGTTTGTATCAGCTGTATACCGGGGAAGTGTCCGTAAGTAAAATGAAGCCTGTTCAGATTGAGGATTTATTGGGCAGGGAGCCAATCGCGATCAATCTTCAAGAAGTGTATGAACAAATCAGAGACAAGGTTATTCTAATCACAGGCGTGGGGTCCATTGGTTCGGAACTTGCCAGACAAATAGCTTCCCATTTTCCCAAACACTTGATTCTTTTTGATATATATGAAAACAATGCTTATGATGTGCAACAAGAATTAAAGGCGAAATTTCCGAATTTACGCGTAGACACAATCATTGGTTCCGTAAGAGACAGCAGAAAAACAATGCAGGTGTTTGAACAATACAAACCCGAGATTGTTTATCATGCCGCTGCCCATAAACATGTTCCATTGATGGAAGATAGCCCCTGTGAAGCGATTAAGAACAACGCGATTGGAACATATAAGACGGCCTTTGCCGCTTTGGTTCATGGCTGTAAAAAATTTGTGCTTATCAGTACCGATAAGGCTGTGAACCCAACCAATATTATGGGGGCTTCCAAACGTTTATGTGAGATGATCGTCCAGTCCTTTGACTCAAAGGTAAAAGAAGGGGCAGCTTATGAGATTCCTCAGCTGGCTGTTCATAGCTCACATGAAACAATTGCTCCGCCAGAGACGATTGAAGCTTTAAAGACGGCCAGGACAGAATTTGCCGCTGTTCGTTTTGGCAATGTATTGGGAAGCAGCGGCTCTGTGATACCGCTGTTTAAAAAGCAGATTGAAGCCGGCGGCCCGGTTACGGTTACGCATCCTGAAATTATTCGGTATTTTATGACCATTCCGGAAGCTGTGAGTCTTGTTTTGCTGGCAGGCACATACGCTAAGGGCGGAGAAATCTTTGTGCTGGATATGGGCGAGCCTGTGAAGATTGACACCCTTGCCCGTAATTTAATCAAGTTGTCCGGACACACGCCTGATGTGGATATCAAGCTGGAGTATACTGGCCTGAGAAGCGGTGAAAAGCTTTATGAAGAAAAACTAATGGCAGAAGAGGGACTTAAAAAGACGCCCAATGATTTAATTCATATTGGTTGCCCCATTCCGTTTGATTTCGAGGTGTTTTTGCATCAGTTAGACGAGCTTTTAGAGGCCGCATATAATAACAAGCCTGATATTCGGGACATAGTGAAAAGGGTTGTCTCCACCTATCATCCGGCTTAGTAAAAACAATTAAAAACGGATATAATTACATGGTTTTTTCGAATTAATGAGTCTGTGACTGACTGTGCGGGATTTTCTGCGGCAGGAAGGGTTTCACAGGCTTTTTCAATGCGAGAGTAAAAAATTGTTTCAGACATTTTCATAACCCAAATCCGTTCCGTGAGCCGCATTGTTTGAGAAGCATAGCGATATGAATATGAAAGAAGAACAAGCCTTGTCTTGAAAGAAGAACAAGCCTTGTCTTCGCTTGAAACCCATAAGATTTCTATGGTATGATGATAAGACAGCGAGGCTGTTATTCTTGTGGGCGTTTTGCCCGCCTTGAAGGAGGACAAACATGAACTATTGTTTGATGACCGACAGCGATTCGGATTTACATTTTACTTATGCCAAAGCACATAATATTCCCGTTGTACGTATGCCCTATACCTTAGACGGGGTGGAGTATTTTGACGATAACGGCGAAACAGGCCAGGAAAAGGTGCTGTTTGACCGCATGCGCCAAGGCTCCGTGCCGAGTACTTCTTTGCTTTCTAAGGAAGCCTACCTTGAGTATTTTGAGCCCATCTTAAAGGAACGGGATTTGCTTTTTATTGCTTTTTCATCAAAAATGTCGGCGACCATTCAAAATGTGTACGCCGCGCAAAAAGAACTGCTGGAAGCCTATCCCGAGCGTCAGTTCGAGGTGGTAGACACCCTGGCCATTTCAGGCCCTATGGCGCTTTATTTTGAACAGATTTGCGAGCGCTATGAGCAGGGCATGGGGCTGCAGGAGCTTGCCAAGTGGGCAAGGGACCACCGCATGAAAACTCATGCCTGGTTTACGGTGGACGATCTGGTATACTTAAAGCGGGGCGGGCGTGTTTCAGCCACCAGCGCTGCTTTTGGAACGCTTCTGGATGTGAAGCCCATTCTGTGCCTAAGCAAGCTTGGCAAGATTGAAGCCGCTGGCAAGGTAAAGGGCCGCAAAAAAGCCATACGCACTCTTGTTGAAAAAGTAGAGGAATACAGGGACGACTGGACACAAGAGGTGCTCATTATCCATGCGGACGATGAAGAAAACGGTACTCTTTTGGCTAAGACCATTGAGGAACAGCTGTCTATCCCTACCCGTATGCAGATGGTTGGCCCCGTTATCGGCGCGCATTGTGGTCCCGGAACGCTGGCTGTATGCTTCCTTGGCAAAGAACGCACGGTATAAATGAAACAAATCATCCTCATAGAAGACTGGACGAGCGAGGCGGGGATATCCGCTTCACTTAGTTTGCCTGTGTTTTCTGCGCTGTCCGTTCATGTGACGGCGCTGCCGGCCATGATTTTGTCAGGGCATACGGGCAAAAACAAACCCGCCAGGCTGGATACGGCAGCTTATCTTGACGATGTTTTAAAGGTGCTCAAAGAAAACCCAAGGGAAATAGACGCGATTGTGGTTGGTTACCTTGGCAAGGCTGAATTATTAGGTCTTGTAAAAGAGCTAACCCAACTGTATCCCCAGGCCAAGCTTATTGTGGACCCTGCCATGGGCGATCATGGGCGCCTGTATTCGGGCATTGGTAAGACGATGGTGAACGCCTACCGTGACATACTCCGCGGGGCTGACTACTGCTTGCCCAACCGCTACGAGGCATCCATGCTAACAGACCAGCCTGAAAGCGCTGATGACGAGAGTCTGCTGGATGGCCTTCTCAAGCTGGGAGTGGAAAACGCCCTTGTTACCGGTATCAAGAACGGGAATCAAACGGGCACGATATTCAAAAACAAGCAGGGGCAAAATTTTTCCTGCTTTATGCCTACTGTCCCGGGAAGCTTTTACGGGACGGGGGATTTGTTTAAGTCCGTATTTGCGGGCTTGCTTGTTTTAGGTTATCCTCAAAAACAGGCGCTTGAAGAGGCCGGCTTTTGTGTGACTTTAGCGCTTCAGGCAACCGATGAAAAGATGCGGGTATATGGCATCAACATCTCAAAAACATTGGCGCGTTTATCAACGCTGTCACAGGACGTGACGGAATTTTAAGGAGAACAGTCGAATGACTTATTGGTTAGTGGCCCTCTTTTCGCTGCTATCCCTTTTAGGCTTTGTTGCCGGCGCAAAGAGCCGACAAGAGGAAAATTTAAAACTCAACCGAAAGATTGCCTGGCTGCTGGGCTTTTCTTCGGGACTTATTTTATACACGACCATGGGAGAAGCTTTGCCTGTTTTGGGGGAAGAAAGAAACCGCCTGTTTATGTTTTTCCTCTTCTTTGTAGGCATGACCTTAAACTTTGGTCTAAGTCACTTGCTTCCTGATAAATATGACCCGCACGAAGCGACCGGCCCTTCTCAACAAGATAGCAAAAAAACCGTCTTTGCGCTTAGCTATCACGCTGTCCAGGAAACGGTCATTGTCTTTGGCGTGGGGTTATATTCCGTGCCCGCAGTTATCCTGATGGCGCTTGCCGCTTTCCTTCACCATATACCCGAGGCCACGGGGCTCAGCTTGAAGGAGGCTTTTTTAACCGTCCTTTTCTCTGCCATCTCAAGCGCTGTGATTTTCTTGCTGATTTGTCTGTCCAAAGCCATTCATGACTGTACCTATATTATTTCCCTTTGCGCTGGCATGGCTGTTTTAATGACGCTGGATGAACTGTTGCCCGTTGCCAGAAACTATGGCCAACATCATACCATGATGGGGGGCATGGTCGGCGGCATGATGCTTGCCAGTTTTTTGCTGTTGATCGCACCGTTTGTCTTTTGAAGAAGAGGAGTTATTATGCCAAATACCATTGTCGCTTTTCTATTGTCTCTGATTGCCGGTCTGTCTACAGGGGTAGGCGGCCTGATCGGTATTTTTACCAAAAGGAACAATGACAAGTTTTTGACCTTTGCTTTGGGCCTGTCTGCCGGGGTCATGATATTCATTTCCTTTGTCGAACTGCTTCCTGAAAGCATTGAACTGTTAAGGGGAGACGGCCCCGGCGGCTGGGGGACAACGGTCAAAACCATGCTGGGCTTTTTTGGAGGCATGGGGCTTATCGCCCTCATTGATATTCTTGTTCCTGAAGGCGATAACCCGCACGAAGCCGGCAACTGGAATAAGGTTGCGGACATCAAAAAAGGAAGCCCGGAAGAAAAGCAGCACAAGGCACGGCTTCACCGAACCGGCGTTATGACCGCGATTGCCATCGTGGCGCACAACTTTCCCGAAGGTATGGCCACCTTTGTTTCGGCCATACGTGACCCCCATCTCGCTTTGCCCATCGTGATTGCCATTGCTATTCACAATATTCCTGAAGGTATTGCCGTTGCCGCTCCCATTTATTTTGCGACAGGCAGCCGCAAGCGGGGTCTGGTCCTTACTTTTTTGTCGGGGCTGGCAGAGCCTGCAGGGGCATTACTAGCCTGGCTGGTGCTCGCGCCCTTTTTATCCGACACCCTCTACGGCATCCTCTATAGCGCCATCGCCGGCATTATGGTTTATATTTCTTTTGACGAACTCTTGCCTTCGGCCGAAAAATACAAGATGCACCACCTGTCTATTTTTGGGGTGGCTTCGGGTATGGGCATCATGGCCCTGTCGCTTGCGCTGCTTAAATGATTCGGTTTGATCAACTTGTCAAACGCCTGTCGGACGAAAATATCCTTCAGGGCAAAGCCCTTGTACAGAAAGGGCATGTTTCCCTTATCATGCGTTCGGGGCCTGTGGCTCACTATTTGGTGGATGCTCAAACGCCTACCCGTGTGGAGCTGGACGCGCGGCACGTGAGCTTCAAAGACACGCCTTTTTTTGCTGCCGCCTTGTTTTATTCCAAAAAGAGCAAACAGTTACAGCAGCTAAACCAAGCCGCCCTATTGCAGGCGGGCAGTTTTCTTTTGAATCGTGAGCACGGCATCATGCAAAGCACGCCCAACTGCCGTCTGCAAGTTGAGATAGAACAAGCGGGCATGCAGGACCCTGTCGTTTCCCTGAGAATTGGAGAAGAAAAACTGTACCGGGTTCGCGATATCGGTCAGCTGGTGGAAGCGATTGGTGGCGATCAATCCATTGAATATGGCAAACATTTCACCTACGACCCGGGTATTTCGGTGTTGTCAGACAATGACTTACAGGTACTTACCGTCTTGTCCGCCGGTCTTGGTGACAGGCGTGAGCGAAGCATGAGCCTATCCCAAAGCTTTTTCCATCTTTTGCTTCACGCTCTTATGCCTTCTCCATTTGTTTATACCAGGGATGGCGTAAGCTATCGTGTTGACGGCATCCAGGATGGCGTGCCGCCCCTTGCCTTTGAAGTGTCGGGCTCTGAAAAGGCGCTGGCCATACGCTGCCTTTTAAGTGAAGATTTCATGCGCGTGACCAAAGACTGCGCCTATATGTTTAGCGACGGAAAAATGTTCAAGCTGTCGCAGGATGCCAAAGGCATTATGCGGGCGGTGGACCAGGCAAAAGATGGCGAAACGGCCTCTTTCCTGTTCAAGCGGGAGGAAGTTCGGGAAGTGATCGGTGAACTGCTGCCCAGCCTTTCCAGATTGGCGCCCGTTACCATTACCGGCAGCCTTGCGGGGCGGATGGTGAGTCATCCCCTGCATGCAAAAGTCTATGTCGACAGGCAAGGCAAAGGCATTATTGCCAGGGTTTCGCTGGGTTACGGTCCTTATACCATCGACCCCTTCCGGCTTAGAGAAGATACGCCTGCGCTTTTGCTCCGAGACGCTCAGGGTGAGCGGCAGTTGATGGAGGTTTTGGAAGAGGCGGGCTTTCGGGTGCGCCGCGGCTATGCCTATATGGATGGCGACGAAAACATCTATCAGTTTATTAAAGAGGGCGCCAGCCAGCTTTCAGAAAGGGCGGAAACCTTTTTCTCCGCCGATTTTCGTAAGCTGCGCTTAAGGCAGCCCAAACTCAGCGCCCAACTGACGGGACGCAGCGGACGCCTCAGCCTATCACTTCAGGATGACGGTGAGACGGTGGACGACCTCTGGCCGCTCATCCGCGCGATTGCGCTGAAAAGGCGGTATTTCCGCTACCGTGACGGCAGCTTTATTGAGCTTAGTGACCTTAAAAACTGGCAGCCTATGGCCAAGGCCCTGGATGAAGCCCATCATCTTGGCAGGTCCGAGGAAGACCTTGGCATGTTTAGGGCGGCCTATATGAACGCTCTTGCCAAAGAAGCCCAATTGCCGCTTGATTTTGACAGGGAAGCCATGGAGGCTGTTGCCCTTAAAACGGTGGACGCAAAATCGCCCGTTCAGGGTCTGTATGCCTACCAGCAGCGAGGCTTTGAGTGGCTGGTCAGTCTGGAAAGGCTTAGCATGGGCGGCATCTTGGCCGATGAAATGGGCCTTGGAAAAACCGTGCAGGCCCTTGCCGCTATCTTGCATGGCGCCAATGAATCAAAGGTTCGGCTGCCATCCATTGTTGTTGCGCCCACCTCCCTGTTATATAACTGGCAACAGGAGGCGCAGAGCTTCGCTCCCTCTTTAAAAACAGCCATTTTGCAGGGGACACGCCAGGAGCGCCGTCAAATGCTGGCCGAGTTTAAGCAAGACCTACCCGATTTAATGATTGTCAGTTACCCTACCTTGCGGCAGGACGTTGATGAATTAAAATCCTTTTCGTTCCGCTACTGCTTCCTGGATGAGGCACAGGCCATCAAAACCCCTACCAGCCGCGCGGCCCAGGCAGCCAAGCGCCTCAATGCCAGGTGCCGTATCGCCATGTCCGGAACGCCCATGGAAAACCATGTGGGCGAGCTGTGGTCGCTGTACGATTTCTGCCTGCCGGGCTACCTACCCGATTACCGCAGCTTTGTGCGCCGGTATGAAGACGGGGAAAACGCCGAAGACCTGCGCCGCCGTATCCGGCCCTTTTTAATGCGCCGGCTCAAAAAGGAAGTGGCGGGGGAGCTCCCCGACAAGCTGGAAACCACCCTTTTGTGCCGCATGAATGTGGAGCAAAGGCGGGTGTATCGCGCGGCGCTTGCCCAGAGACGCTCCAGCGTTCAGGATACCTTGGAGCGCCTTGGCATGCAAAAAAGCCGGGGCGAGGTACTGGCCGCCATGACCGAGCTGCGTCAAATCTGCTGCCACCCCAGCCTGGTCATTCCTCAATATGAGGGTGAAAGCGCCAAGCTTGAGCTTTTAATGGATATTTTACCCGGTATTTTGGAAGGCGAACACCGGGTGCTTGTGTTTAGCCAGTTTACCCGTATGCTTAAAATCATCGAGAAAAGGCTAAACATCATGGGCATTAATCCCATGTACCTGGACGGAGAAACGCCTGCCGACGAGCGGCAGCAGCTTTCCCGGCGTTTTAATCAGGGCGAAGGTCAGCTGTTTTTAATCAGCCTGAAGGCCGGCGGAACGGGCCTGAACCTGACGGGCGCGGACACTGTGATTCAATACGATCCCTGGTGGAATCCGGCCGCGGAAGACCAGGCCGTAGACAGGGCGCACCGTATCGGCCAGGAAAAAGAAGTCAAGGTCATCAGGCTGGTTTGTGCCCAAACCATTGAAGAAGATGTGATCAAACTGGGCGAAAAAAAGCGCCGCCTCTTTGACGCCCTGATCACTTCGGGCGCAAAGATGCCCGGCAAGCTCACGCAGGAAGAGATCCTTGCCTTGTTTGATGCTCATTTGGATGAATGATATAATAATTTGCATCTTATTTGAGGGAAATAGTGATTAATTTTTTGTTTTGGAGGTTTTATGTATTGGATTGTTTGTGATGCAAGTGCCGACTTGCCTAAAGAATATGTACAGGCGCAGCAAAAGCTCAAGGTGCTGCCCATGCCCTACCATTTTGGCGACAAGGAAGGCATTTATGGCCCTGAAGTCCAGGTGGATATGCATGAATTTTATGAGGCGCTTCGAAACGGCGCCACCTCCGGAACTGCCCAGACCAACTCCGCAACCTTTTATGAAACGTTCAAGGAGTTAAGTAAAGACGGCGACGGCATCCTCTGCATCATGATGGGCGGGGTCAATTCCGGCAGCCTTTCATCCGCCCAAACGGCCGCCAAGGCTTTTAAAGAGGCCAATCCCCAGATTCAGCTTGAGGTGCTCGATTCCACCTGCATGTCCCTGGGCTATGGCATGCTTGTGATGGATGCTGTCAAGCATCGTGATGAGGGCATATCCCTTGAAGACAATACAGCAAAATGCCGCCAGTTGGGGTTTGATATGCTTCACTGGTTTACGGTCGATGACCTGCACTATCTTGCCCGTGGCGGACGGCTTTCAAAGTTCACCGCCATTGCTGGCTCCACGCTTCGTATTAAGCCCGTACTTCATGTGGATGCTGAGGGCAGGCTGGTAACCGTCGGCAAGGTCAATGGGCGTAAAAAAGCTATCAGAACCATTTGTGATAGTCTGCTTGAACTGATGGATGAAAAGGAAAAGGCGCTGGGAGCGACCGTCTATATTGCCCATGCCGACTGTTTGGAGGATGCGCGGTGGTCCCAAGACTACTTGACCCAGCAGCTGGGTGAACAGGCCAAGGTGCATATCGGCACCATCGGCTGCGTCATCGGCGCTCACTCGGGACCGGGTACTTTGGCTATTTTTGCCCACGGGGCAGGCAACGGGCGATAAATTGGCCTATCAAACTCTACGGGGCATCGTACTCCGGCGTTCTAACTGGCGGGAAAGCGACCGCATCGTTACCCTCCTTACCATGGAGCGGGGCAAGGTGGACGTTTTGCTTCGAGGTGCAAGAAAGCCAAAGAGCGCTATGCTGCCTGCCGGCGAGGTGTTTACGCTCGGGGAGTATGTGCTCTATAAAGGCAGGGGACATGAAATGGCGACGGCTTTTACCCTGCTTGATGCCTACTACCCCCTGCGCAGCGACTATGAGCGTTTAACCCACGCCGCTTTGGTTTTAAAGGCTACCGAAGGGGTTGCCCAAAAGGAAGCGCCGGAAGAACACCTGTTTATACTGCTTGCAAGAACTTTAGCCCGGTTTGCCTATGGCCAAAAGCCGCCTGAAGAAATAACGGCCGCTTTTTTGTGGCATCTGTGCGGTATCGAAGGCTTTAGGCCCGATATCAAGGAATGTTCCTTGTGCCAAAAGCCGCTTGAAAGGGAAGAGGGCGCCTACCTTTCCATTGTGCAGGATGGGATTGTCTGCCAGAGCTGCGCGGCGGGCGAAAGACAAAGGCAGTGGCTTACAAGCAGCGAACTTTCATGGCTAAAACAGGTGGAAACGGCGGGCATAGACCGCATGGACAGCCCGCTTAAAGTTCCTTATCTGCCCATTGTTGGCTATGTGGAAGAGCACCTTGGTTTTAGGCTGACGTAGCATTAAACGACATACGGCTTTTTACACAAAGACCTTGATATATTCTTAAAAATGTGTATAATAATAAATAATTCAATATGTTTCCGAGTCGTAGTCACCTAAAGCATAGGCTATGGGATGCGACCGATTCTATGGAAAACATTTCATAGAATCCAGAGTTGTGCTGGAAACGGCATACCTTTCCGTGTTTGAGAAGGAGACAGTACCATGATGGATATGCTGGTAGCAGTATACCCGTACATGATAGCAACTTGATGGCAGACTCTCTTTCTCAAGATAGTCTGTTTTTTATAATCAAATAAGAAACGGCCGAGCTGGAACCTCGACCGTTTCCTATAAAAGTGGAGAACGCGTTATCGGCGTGCCCTACAACACAATAATAACAGTTTTCTGCCAAAAATCAATAAAAGGAGAAAACGAAAATGATTGTCAAAAAAATCCTCACCCTCACTTCTGCTCTTGTCTTAGCGCTTTCCCTTTGTGTCTGCGGTAGCTGTGAAGGACAAAGCCAACCGGAAGCCGTTGAGCTGATCGTCTTTGCGGCTGCATCCTTGCAGGAAACCCTGACGGAACTGGGCGATAGGTACATGAAAGAAAATGAAAATGTCACCATTATCTTCAACTTTGATTCATCCGGCACATTAAAAACGCAAATTCAAGAAGGCGCGGATGTAGACATTTTCATTTCCGCCGGCCAAAAACAAATGAATCAGTTGGATATTACAGCTTCTGCCGATGTGAATACCGAAGGCCTTGACTTTGTTGTAGAAGACAGCCGCTTTAACATTTTGGAAAACAAGGTCGCCTTGGCTGTTCCTGAAGGCAACCCCGCCAAGATTAATTCCTACGATGATATGGTTGCTGGACTAAAGGCCGGGAAAATCATGCTGGCGATGGGCAACAGCGATGTTCCTGTAGGGCAGTACACACTAAAGATTTTGAATTATTTTGAACTGAGTGAAGAAAAATTGGTTGCTTCCGGCAGCATCACCTATGGCGGTAATGTGAAAGAAGTGACCACCCAGGTAAGCGAGGCGACGGTAGATTGCGGCATCATCTACCAGACCGATGCTTTTTCCGCGCGCCTTACCGTTGTAGACACCGCCACGGCTGAAATGTGCGGCCAGGTTATTTATCCGGCGGCGGTGATGAAGGTTTCAAAGAATATGGAAGCTGCCAAAGCCTTCCTTGAATACCTTACCACCGATGAAGCGGGCGCTGTGTTTATGAATGTTGGTTTTACCCCCGTAAAATAATTTGCTTGAACATGAGGGGCGGAGCAAAAGCTCCGCCCTGTATCGCTAAACAGGAAAGGAAGTGACGACAATCGATTGGTTTCCGCTTTATAACTCGCTTCGTATTGCAGGGATTAGCACCGTCATTATCTTTTTTGTCGGTATTTTTGCTGCGTACTATATCGCCAAAGCCCCCCGCTGGCTGAAAGGCATTTTAGATGTCGTCTTGACCCTTCCGCTTGTATTACCTCCGACAGTTGTTGGCTATTTGCTTTTGCGCGTTCTTGGGCCAAGGCGCCCCATTGGCTCTTGGGTGCTTGAAACCTTTGGCGTGAAGTTGGTTATGACTTGGTGGTCGGCCATTTTTGCTACAACAGTGGTCATTTTTCCTTTGATGTACCGTACCGCAAGAGGCGCCTTTGAATCGTTTGACGAAACCTTGGCTTACTCGGGACAAAGCCTTGGCTTATCCAACACCTACATTTTTTGGCGCATCCGCCTGCCCTACTGTAAGCAAGGCATTTTGGCAGGAACTGTGCTTGCTTTTGCCCGTGCCTTAGGCGAATATGGCGCGACAAGCATGATTTGCGGTTATACCCCGGGCCGCACCGCGACGATTTCCACCACAGTCTATCAACTGTGGCGCACCAATGACGACGCGCTGGCTTTAAAATGGGTATTGGTGAACATGGCTATTTCTTTTGTGGTGCTGCTGGCTGTTAATATGCTGGAAAAGAAAAACGCGGTACTTAAAGGAAAAGGAGGCCTATAAGATGTCGATTTATGTTGATATCAAAAAGAAGTTAGGCTCTTTTTTTCTAAATGTTCAGTTTGAGGCGGGCAATGAAACCCTTGCGCTCTTGGGCGCTTCCGGCTGCGGAAAGAGCATGACATTAAAGTGCATTGCGGGAATAGAAAAGCCGGACAAAGGGCGCATTGTGGTTGATGGCGTTACCTTATTTGATTCGGAAAAGAATATTAACCTATCTCCCCAGGAGCGACATGTGGGTTTGATGTTTCAAAACTATGCCTTGTTTCCCAACATGAGTGTTTTACAAAATATCCGCACTGGCGCGAAACGGGAAAAGGACAAAGAAAAACGGGAAACCGCCGTCCAAGAGGTGATAAAAAGCTTCGGCCTCACGCAGCTTATTAACCACCACCCGCACCAGCTATCCGGCGGCCAGCAGCAGCGGGTTGCGCTGGCCCGTATCTTGGTGTCCGACCCCCACATTCTTTTATTGGATGAACCCTTTTCCGCTTTGGATGTTCATTTACGGTTTCGCTTGGAGCAGGAAGTGCGAAGCGTGATTCACTCTTTTGGAAAAACCGTGCTTTTGGTATCCCATGACCGGGATGAAGTATACCGGATGGCGGACAGCGTCGCTGTTATGCATAATGGACGCATTGAAGGGTATGGCGAAAAAAAGAAAGCTTTTGCTGCGCCAAGAACCAAAAACGCGGCGATGCTGACCGGATGCAAGAACATTTCCGTTATTCAAAAACTAAGCGAAAACCGCGTGTACGCTTCGGACTGGGGGATGGAGCTGGAAGTTTGCAACATTCCCAAAAACGCCCAACACATCGGTATCAGGATGCATGATGTATGTTCGGATGGTGGTGAAAACATCATTCGCTGTGAGGTCGTCGAGGTGATTGAAAATCCCTTTTCTGTTACAATCATGCTCAAGCCCTTTGGGTCTGAAAATGTAGTGCCTATAGGCTGGGAAACGGAAAAAGAAACCTGGAATCAACTAAAAGCCAACGAGCTGGACATCAGTTTGCCTAAAAATTCTTTATTGTTGCTGGAGGAGGATATCGATGCTTAAAAACCCCTGTTACAAAAAGGCGCGGGAATTATTGCTAAAAACCGTACAGCCTGTGGGAATGGAAACGATTCCGCTATCCCAATGCGGCGGACGCATATTGGCGCAAGATTTGATTGCGCAACAGAACGTCCCCGCTTTTGATCGTTCCCCGTATGACGGGTACGCTTTGCAAGCGAAAGACACTGTGTTAGCATCCAAAGAAACTCAGGTAACGCTTCAGGTTTTGGAAGAGATTCCGGCAGGGTTTACCCCGACTCGAGATGTTGTGTCCGGAACTGCTACCAAAGTGCTTACCGGTGCGCCCATTCCTAAAGGTGCCGATGTGGTAATTATGTTTGAAAAAACGGCTTTTACCGAAAATACGGTAACGATATCTTCACCACTAAAAGCGGGGGACAACATCGTGCTTACAGGAGAAGATGTACGCAAAGGCGCTGTGCTTGCGCAAAGCGGCACGGTGGTCGATTCGGGATTGGCGGGGGCCTTGGCGGCTCAGGGTGTTGCGACACCGCTTGTTCATCAAATACCTCGTGTGGCCATTCTATCTACCGGAAGCGAACTGGTGGAAGCGGACGAGGTTCCCCAAGCGGGCAAGATACGCAATTCCAACCGTTATATGCTGGAGACAGCTTTAAGAGAGCTTGGCTGTGAACCTGTTTATCTTGGCATCGCGGGCGACTCTGTTTTGGAAATTCTTGCTCTGCTAAAAAAGGGCCTTGCAGATTGCGACGCTGTCATTACGACCGGTGGCGTATCGGTGGGGGATTACGATTTAGTTCCTGCTGCCATGGAGGAATTGGGAGTAGAGATGCTTTTGCGTGGCGTGGACATGAAACCCGGCATGGCCTGCGCGTGCGGGGTAAAAGACGGGAAGCTCATTTGTGGACTCTCCGGCAACCCCGCCTCCTCCTTAACGACTTTTTATGTTGTACTACTGCCTGCGCTTAGAAAATTAACAGGCCGTAGGGACTATATGCCGGGGGAGATTCAAGTGACGCTTTTGAATGGCTTTTCTAAAAAAAGCTCGGCGACCCGGTTTTTAAGAGGGAAATTGGATATTCAAAATGGCGCTGCCAGTATGGAGCTGCCTAAAGACCAGGGCAATGTGGTTTTAAGCAGCGTTATCGGTTGTAATGTGATGGCTGTGGTTCCAAGGGGAAGCGGACCGCTGGAAGCAGGAACGATATTGAAAGGATTTTTGCTATGAAAAAAATTAGAGTGGAAGATGCCGTTGGCATGGAACTTTGCCACGACGTGACAGCCATGTACGATGGTTTTAAGGGCGCTGCCTTCAAGCGAGGGCATATTATCCGTGAAGAAGATATCCCGAAACTATTGGATTATGGCAAGCAAACCGTATTTGTTTGGAAAGATAAAAAAGGATTGGTTCACGAAGATGATGCCGCCCGCCGTATGGCTGCCATGGCACCGGTGGAAGGCGCAACCTATACCGAGCCTTCGGAAGGCAAGGTTCTGCTGATAGCAAAGGAGCGGGGAATGTTCCGTGTTAACACGGAACTTCAGCGAAGGATTAATTTGATTGGCGATATTACCATCTCATCTTTGCCCGACCATTATCCTGTGGAAAAGGGGATGCGGCTTGCATCGATGCGAATTGTTCCCTTGGTCACACAAGAGGAACAGATTATCAAAGCGGAAGATTTGTGCAAAGAAACAAAGCTTTTAGACTTGCGTCCCTATCAACACCGAAAAATCGGTGTTGTCATTACCGGAAGCGAAGTGTATCATAGCCGTATCAAGGATAAGTTTGAGCCTCTTGTTCGCAAAAAGATGGAAGAATATCCTTCAGAGATTGTGGGCATTACTATCTGCGATGATGATTTGGATATGATTGTAAGCGCGGCCAGGAAACACCTTGAAAAAGGGGCGGATTTCCTGATTTTTACCGGAGGCATGTCCGTAGACCCTGATGACCTGACCCCAACGGCCGTTCGAGCTTTGGGCGCTGATGTGGTGACCCACGGTGTTCCATCCCAGCCCGGAAACATGACGCTGGTAGCTTATCTTGGAGATGTAGCCATTTTAGGCGTGCCCGGCGCTGCCATCAGCTTGCCTACCACGATTTTTGATGTATTGCTTCCCCAAATTTTTGCCGGGGATAAGCTATCCAAGGAAGAACTTGTGAACTTAGGTGACGGCGGCCTTTGCCAGCTTTGTAAACCCTGTCACTGGCCCAACTGCACCTTTGGAAGATATTGATATGATTGATACTTATGGTAGAGAAATCTACTATCTTCGATTGTCGGTTACCGATTTATGCAACCTGCGCTGCCGCTATTGTATGCCGGCGGACGGCATTTGTAAGAAAAATCATCTGGAAATGCTCACGGAAGATGAGATGATTTTAGCGGTGGGGGCTGCTGCGTCTTTAGGCATCCGCAAGCTTAGATTAACCGGCGGTGAACCGCTGGTGAAGAAAAATATCCTATCCCTTTGCCAACGAAGCGCCGCGATAGAAGGGATTCGTGAACTGTGCTTAACCACCAACGGCACGCTGCTTCCCCAAATGGCAAAAGACTTGAAAGGGGCGGGCGTGGATCGGCTCAACATTAGCCTAGATACCCTTGATGCTAAAAAATACGCCTATATTACAAGGAACGGGGTTTTAGCCGATGCGCTGTCCGGCATTGAAGCGGCCTTGGAGGCGGGCTTTGAGCGTCTCAAAATCAATGCTGTGCTTATCGGCGGTTTCAACGACGATGAAATCCCGGCCTTGGCGGCTTTGACGCAGCGGTATCCTGCCGATGTGCGCTTTATTGAGCTGATGCCCATGACGGAAAACGAGGAGTTTGGCGAGCGGGCCTATGTGCCCGGTTCAGCGGTTTTAGCCGCCTTACCGGAACTTAAAAAGGTGGAAAAAGAAGACGGTGTTGCCCAACTCTATCGCCTTCCGGGGGCTTATGGCAATATCGGGCTCATCAGCGCGGTCAGCAATCATTTTTGCGCAGCCTGCAACCGCATTCGTTTGACTGCTGATGGAAAGCTAAAACCCTGCCTTCATTCAAGTCAGGAGTTTTCCATCAAGGGACTGGATTTTTATGGCATGCGCCAAGAAATGGAACGGGTGATTCTATCCAAACCTGCCTGCCATGCGCCGCTGTCGGCTTTGGAACGCAGCCGCGCGGGGCGCAACATGAACCAGATTGGAGGATAAAGGATGCCCGACATTCCTGTTATGGCCTTTGCCGCCTGGTCCGGTACGGGGAAAACCACGCTGATTGAAAAAGTGATAAAAGCTCTCAAACAAAAAGGCTTAAGGGTAGCTGTGCTCAAACACGACGGCCATGATTTTGAAATCGACCGCGAAGGCAAAGATACCTGGCGCTTTACCAAGGCGGGAGCGGATATCACAATGATTAGTTCCTCCCAAAAGACCGCGTATATGGAACAAGGCGCGCTGACTTTAGAGGAACTGCTTGAAAAAATCAAGAATGTCGATATTATCTTGGTGGAGGGGTACAAAAACGAGGGGATGCCCCAAATCGGGATCGCCAGAAAAGCGACCGGAAAAGGCTTTACCGCGGACATTAACCGCTTTATGGCGCTAGTGACGGACGATGAAGTTGAAACCGACTTGCCTTGCTTTGATTTTAATGATATTGATGAAATAACCGAATTTATTATGGAGAAGATTTTGATGAAACAGACCAATGATTTTACGCATTTCAATGAAGATGGCCGCGCCAAAATGGTGGATGTGGGGGAAAAGCCCCAGTCTCGGCGCACAGCGGTAGCCGCAGCGCGGGTGCTTGTGAATCAACAAACATTTGATTTAATCCAAACCGGCGGGATGAAAAAAGGGGATGTCCTGACCGTGGCGCAGATTGCGGGTGTCATGGGCGCCAAAAAAACGCCCGACTTAATTCCCATGTGCCACCCGATTTTACTTGATGGCATTGACCTTACCTTGCGGCTGGACGAAGAAAACCGCTCCGTGGAAATTGAAGCTTCGGTTACCTGCGATGGGAGAACGGGCGTTGAAATGGAGGCGCTGACGGCAGTATCCACCGCCGCTTTGACTGTGTATGATATGTGCAAGGCGGTTCAAAAGGATATAGTCATTACCGATATACGCCTTATCAGCAAAACAGGCGGTGTGCACGGGGATTTTAAGAGGGTGGAAGCATGAGCTACACAGCGGCGGTCATTACCATCAGCGATAAAGCCTCTCGCGGCGAGCGCGTCGATACCAGCGGGCCGACGATTTGCGAATTGTTAAAGAGCAAAGGCTGGACTGTTTCCTATACGAACATTGTTCCTGATGAAAAAGAACAAATCAAGGCGGAACTTAAAAAATGCGCGGATGAATTGAATATCAATCTTGTCCTAACTACCGGGGGCACAGGATTTTCTCCGCGCGATATTACACCGGAAGCGACGCTGGAGGTTATACAGCGCCGAACTTCCGGTATTCCGGAAGCGATGCGGGCAGAGAGCTTGCGCATTACGCCTAAAGGCTGTCTTTCCCGCTGCGAGGCGGGCATTCGTGGGAAAACACTTATTATCAATTTGCCCGGAAGTGAAAAAGCAGCAAAAGAAAACCTCTTGGCTGTGATTGACCCGATAGCGCATGGCATAGAAATGCTACTTGGCAGCGGCTCCGCGGACTGCGCGGAAGCCCCGCACCATCACAAGAAAAAGTCACCTTCTATCGATGAGTGGCTGCGGGAAGCCAAAGCCGACCCTTCCGCGGATAAGATAGGCATGTACCTTACTCACAACGGCGTTGTGCGTGGGACGGCCAAGGCTCAGGTGCGGGAGGGAAACAAGGACGCCGCCCCTGTTTCCGGCATGGTTTTTTCGTATAACAAGGAAAAAGTAGAGGACGTGGTTGCGGATACCTATAAAATGGACGGTATCTATTATGTCCGCGTTTGGCTCAATGAGGGCAAACTTGCGGTAGGTGATGACATCATGTTTGTTCTGATTGGCGGAGATATTCGTCCCAATGTTGTAAATGCTTTGCAATACTTGGTTGGAGAAATAAAAACCAAGTGTGTAATAGAAACGGAGCTTTCTGAATAAGCGTAGCGGCATCTGACTTTTTTAAAGTTCAGATGCCTTTTTCTTATTGACAAAGACCTATCTAGGTGTTATCTTTATTACAAAGATATTACAATTTACGGAGGGTTGCATATGAAAACCTATCGTTTACTGGCACTCATCTGCGCAGTGATGCTGGCGGTGACGGCTATTGGCTTTGCCGAAAACAAAGAGCTCATCACTGTTGGCGCCGTCGTTTTGGAGGATGCCAGCCTTCTTTCTCAGCCTACGGCGGACGCGTCTTTGCTGGCCACCATCCAGCAGGGTGAAAATGTGAATGTTGCAGAAGTGGGCCTTGCCTGGTGTAAGGTACAAACGCTTGCCGGGCTTGACGGCTATGTTTCAAGCCGTATGCTGCAGTTTGCGGATGAGCTGGCAAGGGAAGAGACCTTTGCTGTTGTTTCTGCCAACAACGGGCGCCTGACTTTGCGCGAAAAAGAAAGTACCAAATCAAAGGCCCTGTCCAAGCACAACAATGGGACCATCGCTGTCGTTCTTGAAAAAGGCAAAAACTTTACCAAGGTTTTTGTTGCCGGCAAGATTGGCTACCTGCTGACCGCTCACCTTGAATTTACCGCCGATGTACCAAGCTTAGGTCTTGGGAAAATTACCTGGCCAGACAACCCGGGCGATACCAAGCATAAAGTGCGTGTGCGTTGGGCTGATAAGACCGGCGACAACTCCCTTGGGCAGTTTAGCACCGGAACGCTGGTGCAGGTTTTTGAGCAAGGCGAAGACTGGTCCAAAATTCAGGTGGAAAATAAGGTGGGCTATATTATGTCCAAGTACCTGACCCTGCTTTCCGCCCTGCCGCCGGCTCCCGCGGCTATGGAAGAAGCTGAAACTCCCTTGCAGCCGACGCTTGAGCCCCTGCAAACATCGCCGCCTTCCGAAGGCGCAACCTCTTTGGAAGTGCCCGTGATCCAGCCGCAGGTTACCCAAACGCCTGATCCTTCCGTGCTGGTGACGCTCTCGCCCATCGGCCTTGTGAGTCCGGCGCCGGAAAACTAATACAGTATTGTTTCATAAAATAACTGGGGCTGTAACAAAGCATAAAAATTACAGCCCCTT
>CAYFTJ010000023.1:3139-23617 GCA_964346155.1 uncultured Oscillospiraceae bacterium | reverse complement strand
GACCCATCCGCGACTCGAACGCGGGACACCTTGATTAAAAGTCAAGTGCTCTGCCGACTGAGCTAATGGGTCACACCTTGGCTGGGGTGGCAGGGTTCGAACCTACGAATGCGGGAGTCAAAGTCCCGTGCCTTACCACTTGGCTACACCCCACCTAAAGGGAAAAATGGGGTGGGTAATGGGAGTTGAACCCACGACTTCCAGAGCCACAATCTGGCGCTCTAACCACTGAACTATACCCACCACAAACATGGTACGCCTGAAGGGATTCGAACCCCTGACCGACGGCTTAGAAGGCCGTTGCTCTATCCGACTGAGCTACAGGCGCATAGGCGTCTGGGTGTGCAATTGGATCGGCGTGGCAGCGATCCCGTCCCTGCTGACGGTTTCAAATAGTACCATAAATAGCAGTTCCTGTCAACACCTAAAACCAATTGCGAACCAAATTAATTGTAAAATCGTAATCAATAACATAAAAATGGAAGCTCGGCGGCTTGCTTCGCTTCCATAAAATCCACCTGCCCATTTTTGGTTATCACGCAACACTTTTTTTCCAGACATAGGTCCCAACCAAAAGAAATATAGTCGCCAGAAGATATAAGAAAACTGCCAGTTTACTTGGAAGCTTGTGAATCCACCGGTCTATCAGTTGCACGACCAGCCCAATCCCAAAGCCGATGCGGATATAAACATTCATTTACTCTCCCCTTTCATTTTACGCAAAAGGTTCATTTTGAATGTCTTGAGTTTCAGGGCGTACTTGCTTGTGAAAACAACGCCTAAAATCAGCATCCCGCCCCCGACTCCCAAGCCAAAGCCGGAAATCGCTTCGTAAGGCATTGTTTTCTCTAATCCTGATAGTCTAATCGCTAAATGTAGTACCGTACCGACAAGCCCCAAAATAAACAGCTTATTCATGCGGCGCATCAGCACCTTCTTTTCTTCATTGCTGTAATCCGCCACCTGCAGGACAGTTTCTTTCAACTCTTCATTCATACGCTCACTTTTCCTTTCTCCGTTAAGAATCTCTCTCAAATCCACCTGATACAAATCCGCCAGCTCTATCAGCAGATCCAAATCAGGCATGTTGTTTCCGGTCTCCCATCTGGAAACCGTCCGTCTTGAAACATAGAGTTTTTCCGCTAACTGTTCCTGTGTGCGTCCGCTTTCCTTACGCAGGTCTTTGAGGAACAAGCCGATTTTTTGCAGATTCATCCTTTCCTCCTTTCATGCCCAGTTTACAAAATGCCGATTCGAATGAACAGGACACAAAGCGAGCAAATGCCCTGTTTCGAAAAATGGGACACAAGGTGTCCCATAGAAATAGTGATTCTCTTTCATCTTTTTCGGTAAAATACGATATTCGTCCGGTCGTTCATCTTTTGAACCTCTCCCGTTCTTGCACAGCCCATTTTTTCGTATGCGTGAAAAAGTCCTACTCTTCCTCAGAAGACTGCTCATCTTTTTCGATCATATTAACCAGCCAGGACATGCCCATGATGTCATAAGGTCTGGGGTCGGTTTGAGCAGGGATGCGCTCAACACCGTTCTGGTCACTGATGGGACCATGGAAGGGATTGAATCTGCCAAGGGCAATGGAACCGCGCAGGTACCTGACCATATTATCGGCGCTTACGCCAAGGGACTTGCCGGTACGAAGCCTGAGTACGCCTGTGCCGAGGCCCCACCACAGGCCGGTAACGCCCGTTTCGCTGTCGGATGCCGCGCCCAGGATTTCAAGCGAACGGTTGAGGTAGGATTTGACGATTTCCATATAAAAGCGTCCCCACTCCCAGGCGGGCGCCGCCAAGAACTCCTGCACATCGCCTTGCTCATTTACGCTGAAAACAGCAGAAAAAACATCTTTGGGCATTTCAGACAGCCGAGCCTCGGGATACAAGGGGGTCATAACAATATCGGCCCCTTTAGCTGCCGCTGCCTGAACAGCAGCGCGGTAGCTCGCTTCATCTTCGGGTTCGACTATCTCCTGCGCTAAAACCACTTTAGCCTTGGGGTTAACGCTTTTTACCCCTATTGCAAAAGCATTGATGTCGTTGGTTGTCCTGCCCTCAACCATGGGCGTCACATAGGCAATATGATTGTTTTGCGTGGCAAGGCCGGCCACCATACCGCATAAGAAAGTGGTCTCATAGTAGCGCCCATAATAGGTATGCAGCCTTGCGTCCATGTGCACGCGGGAACATACAAGCAAAGTAATGTCCGGGTTTTCAAGCGCGAACCTGAGCGCGCCCATATGCAAGCTGCCCGATGTAACCAGCACCAAGTCGGCCCCGGTCGCTTCCTCACAAAGGCGCTGATAACAGGTTTCAGGCGTTAAATCGTTCAGGACCAGGGTTGTCACACGATCGCCCAGCGCCTCTTCCATTTCCTGGCGCCCACGGTCATGGGCCCCAATCCAGTTCTCAGCCGTTTTTCCTTCTTCATAGGCAAAAACAACCTTGGCACTCTTGCGCGAAGAAAACAAGCGCTGAATCAAGCCCGGCTCTTCTTCCTCTTTGGTTTCAAGCACTAAAACAGGCTCGCTGTCCGCGTTTTCCACAAGCGACAGCTGGGGCTTGAGCGATGACAAGCGGGTCGTAAGCGTTTCAATCAGGTCTTCATGCGGCAGGCCATATAGCTTGATATATTCAAACAGGGCATCTCCGTGGTCTTTTAAAATACCGGCTTGACGGCAGGCAACATTAAAACACACCTGCACAGAGCCCCACTTTACATCTTTTAACGCGGGATTTTCTTCCAGCTTTTCTTTTTCCAGTTCTTCAAGCTGTCGATACTTTTCGCTCGAAGACAAACGTATCCCCTGGAAAAATCCGTTGCGATCATACTGCAAAAATGCATAGTACAGTTCCTGTAAAGGATCATCGTCGGAAAATTGGGGAATGATGCGGGTGATTTTGGCCATGACGGTTTCAGCCTCAAAATGTTTGAGCACACTAACCCGCTTGTTGCCCTCCACCACATAGTATTGCCACAGGTATTCGTACACTTCAATGGGGTCCCTAAGCCCCTCGGTCATATGCGCCCTGCACAGGGCCACCCATTTGGCGGCAAATTCACTGTTCTCGGAATGCAGGGGATAAAAGCTCGCGCTAAACGAATAGGCGCGGCCTGAGGTATAGGTGCCCACAATGTCCGAGAGTAAAAGCTCCCGCATAGGGCGGTTGACATAGCCCATCGTGCGGTTTTGCTGCACGATTTCGTCAAGGACCAATACATTTCCCGCTTCCCCTTTGCTTGTAAGAGAGCGGTATTCACTGCGCCCTTTTCTAAGCGCACTGCTATAACTGTTTCTGGCTTCGGATTCAAAGGCTTTCTGCATTGTTTTTCTCCCATAAAAGTCTGGTCTTCAAGTAAGAAAGACGCGTATGCTTTTCGTCTGGCACTTCAATATTGACGATATGGTAACCATATCCATTGATAATGCGGGTATTGCCATACTGTATTTCTCGTTTGTTTGAACCGTAGTTCATGTGTTGGTGGCCGTGAAAATGGAAGGAGGGCTGGAACATATCAATCAATGTGCGGTAAGTTTTGAAACCCTGGTGGAACGTTCCCTTTTTCCCATCGCCCAGTCCAAAGGCGGGGGCGTGGCTGACCAGAACATCAAAGCCGCCGCGAAGGCAAAGCTGCGGTATACGTTTGACGACCTGGCGGTGAACATCTCTTTCCGAGTAATGAAAGGGCTTGGGGCTCCGGGATTTGCAGCCCGAAAAACCCATAATGCGAATGCCGTTAACGGTAACAATCTTGTTGTCCAGGCGGTCACAGCCTTCGGGCGGGTTTTCAATGTAAGCGCTGTCATGATTGCCGCACACATAGTAAAGGGGCGCAGCCACCATGGTGGCCAGGAAAGACAGGTAACTTGCCTTTAAGTCCCCACAGGATAATATCACATCCACCTTACCGATGGCTTCTTTGTCAAAATGGTCCCAGATGTATTTGCTCTCAACGTCTGCTACGATAAGCACGCGAATGCTTGGCATAGTGTCCTTCCCTGTTCTCTATAGTAAGCGGCTGACGGCATCAAAAACCGCGTCCAACTCTTCACGATTCTTATAACTGATAACAATTTTCCCTTTGTTTAAATTGCCGGTAATGCTGGCTTTGGCGCCAAGGGCCCGGTGGATATTTTCTTCAAACTCCTTAAATTCAGGCGAGGTTTGGGGTGGAGTGGGCGCTTTTTTCGCCACTTCCTTGGCCGCCTTTTCAAGCTGGCGAACGCTCCAAAAATCAACCACGGCCCTTTCGGCCAAGGCTCTTTGCCTTTGGGCGGGGCTTACGCCCGCCAGCACCCGGCCATGGCCTTCGGACAACTTGCCTTGGCGAATCAGTTCCATGATGTCTTCAGGTAAGGTAAGTAAACGCAGGATGTTGGCAACTGCCGGGCGGGAGCGTCCAATCCGCTTGGCCAAGGTTTCTTGAGTGTAGTTGTTATTATCAAGCAATTCTTTTAAGGCCTGCGCTTCTTCAATGGGATTCAAATCCTGCCGCTGAAGGTTTTCAATCAAGGCAGCTTCCAACTGCTCTTTTTTGGTATAGTCCCGAACGATAACGGGCACTGTCTTAAGGCCGGCCAATCTTGCCGCGCGAAAACGTCGCTCGCCCGCAATAATCTGGTAGCGGCCTCCTTTTTGCTTGACCAAAAGCGGCTGCAAGATGCCCACGGAAAGGATGCTTTCGGCAAGCTCTTCCAGCTTTTCTTTTTCAAAGCTTTTGCGCGGCTGTCCTGGGTTGTTGTCGATGTCTTGAACATCCACCTCCAGCACCTGAGCGCCGGCGTATTCTACTTCGGGCATAAGGGCATCCAGGCCCCTGCCCAGCACGGTTTTTTTCATATTTAGCCCCTCTTTAAAATCTCTTTCGCCAACTCTTGGTAGGCCTGCGTGCCTACGCTGCGGGGGTCGTACTGGTGAATGGGCAGCCCATGACTTGGCGCCTCCCCCAATCTGACGGTTCGCGGAATGATGGTGGAAAAAACCTTGCCTTTGAAGAATTTCTTCACTTCCGAAGCCACCTGCAGCGACAGGTTGGTGCGGCCATCATACATGGTTAAAAGCACGCCTTCAATTTCAAGGCGCCTGTTGCTTGATTGCTGAATACGCTTGATGGTTTGGACAAGGGCGCTGACACCTTCCAAGGCATAGTACTCCGACTGAATGGGAATCAGTACGCTGTCAGCTGCCGTTAAGGCATTGATGGTCAGCAAGCCCAGCGAAGGCGGGCAGTCGATAATCACGGTGTGGTATCGGTCTTTTACCTTGGCAATAACATCAGCAAAGCGGTATTCCCTCCTTGGCACCTGTACCAATTCCACCTCGGCTGCCGCAAGGCGAATGTCCGCCCTGAAAACATCCATCCCCTCCGTGGAGGAAGGAACGATGGCATCTTGCGCATTTTGCCCGGACACAATCACATCATAGGCTGAATAGCGGCTTGCTTTAGCGCCCGAACCGCTGGTGGCGTTTCCCTGCGGGTCAAGGTCGCAAAGCAAAACACCGGGCTTCATCTGCGCAAGGGAGGCCCCCAGGTTAACAGCCGTGGTGGTTTTTCCCACTCCACCTTTTTGGTTAGCAATAGCAATCAGCTTGCCCATCTACATCCCGCTTTCTACATCCAGCCAAGCTGCCCACCTAAAAAGCGGGTAGTTGCCTGTGATTATTTGTTTGATGACCTTCCGTTCATCCTTGGTTAAAAATTCCTGAAAATCAAGGTACAGCGCGCGCAGGCTTGACAAGCTGGGATGCCGGAAAGAATATTCGTTGATTTTTTCATAAGACATATGCGTGCGCTTGAGGCGGCGAAACACGCAATACATCAGCTCATCGGCCATCTGGGCAAAATCACTCACCCGTAAGCGTACTTCATACCCCGAATCAAGAAGGATAACCATTTTGGCCTGCGTTATGTTGCGCACACCCATTAATAGCCTGTCGTCCAGCCAGGAGCGCAGTTGGTCAAAGTCGTCGTTCCCCCGGATATAGGGGCGCATATAAGCGGCCATTTCCATAAGCTCTTGGCTGAAAACAGATAAGAAGGCTTCACCCAGCCACGGACGCAAGATGTCATGCAGTTCACTTGCCTCTATCACTTGGGAACCTCCTTTTATCTTATCATGGTTTAGGCTTGCTGTCTAACAAGGATGCTGGTCAGTGGATTGCCAAAGTGTCTGGTCAGTGGATTGCCAAAGCAGTTTCTTCCATTTGCGCCCGGTAGGCGTATCGGCAAGGCCACCCAAAGCCGTTTCACGCAGCGACGCCGGCATAAACAGTCCAATCCGGTGCATGGCCTCAATCACCTCGTCCCAGGGAACGTAGCTTTCAACACCGGCCAGCGCCATTTCTGCCGCCGCCAGGGCATTGGACGCCCCCGCCGCGTTGCGCTTGATGCACGGTACTTCCACCAGTCCCGCCAAAGGGTCACAGGAAAGCCCCAGCATATTTTTTAGCGCCATCGCCATGGCGTGCGCCGCCTGATGGGGGCTTCCTCCCTTTAGCTCAACAGCAGCCGCTGCAGCCATGCTAGATGCCGAACCGATTTCCGCCTGGCAGCCGCCCGCCGCCCCGGAAATGGAAGCGTTGTTGGCAATCACAAAGCCGATGGCTCCTGCGCAAAGCAGGCCGTAAATAATGTCCATATCCGATAGGTTCATCTTTTCCTGCAGCGCCATCAAAACCCCGGGCAACACCCCGCAGGCGCCCGCGGTGGGCGTTGCGCAAATTACCCCCATGGACGCGTTGGTTTCGTTGGTGGCAACAGCATAGGTAAGGGCGGACAAGAAGGTGCTGTCGGTTAATACATCCCCTTTTTGCAGGTAATCATGCAGGCGCTTGGCATCGCCCCCCGTCATGCCCGAGTGGGATTTCAGGCCTTCAAGGCCCTTGTGCGCCGCCCGCTTCATCACCTGCCACTGCTCAAGCATCTTGTCAAGAACGGCCTGTTCAGGCACTTCCTGGCTTGCCGCTTCATATTGCAGCATCATTTGACCGATCGACAGGTCCTGTTCTTGAGCTTTTTGCACTAATTCCTGAATCGAATGAAACATCATAACTCCACCTTCACAACCCTAAGCACAAAGTTTCGCCTTTGAAGAAAACCAACGATGCTGTCATCCACCGGCTGGTCGGTTTCAATGGTCATGAGCGCCGTGCATCCCTTGTCTTTCCTTGCCACTTCCATATGGCTGATGTTGATGCCCGCCTTGGCGATCACTTCGGTTACATTGGCGATGGCGCCGGGTTTGTCCTGATTAAAAACAAGCAAGGTCGGCCCGTCGCCCGTCAGCCGGAGGGAATAGCCATTCACTTCAATAATATTCACCATCCCGCCGCCAACGGATACGCCTACCACTTCCATCCTGTCTTGGCCGGCCTGCATATCCACCCTAACGGTGTTGGGGTGATCGGCTGCGTCGGATTCGGGAACGATCGTGACGCGCATATTTTCTTGCTCGGCCAGGGAAAAAGCATCGGGGATACGCTCATCATCGGTATCCAAATCCAGAAGCCCCGCAATCAGCGCCACGTCGGTGGCATGTCCCCGATAGGTTTGAGCAAAGCTTTCATATAGATGCAGCGTAACCTGTTCGGGTTTTTGACCAAAAAGCCTGCGGCTGATGCGACCGATACGCACAGCGCCCGCGGTATGGGAGCTTGAAGGGCCAATCATCACCGGCCCGACAATATCAAACACACTACGATATTTCATGGCTGTCTTCCCCTTTATTACGATGATAAAAAGGTACCTCATTTGACTCTTTTTGTCAATGCAAAAGCCGCCCCGATGGGCGGCCCTGTTCAGTATTTTATTGGTCTTTTTGTCTGCTTTCCTCTAAAAAAACAGAGATCTTCTTTTTCACCCGCTGAATGGCGTTGTCTACGCTCTTGGGGTTTGTGCCCAATCTTGCCGCAATCAAATCATAGCTATGGCCTTTTAAAAACTCGCTCAGGGTTGCTTTTTCCTGTTTGGATAAGGCCGTTTCCAGGTAGCGGGTAAAATCCTGGGCCGCTTCCTTGCCAAGCAGGGCTTCTTCGGGGTCAAGGCACTTGTCGGCCACAAGCGACCAGCCTTCATCGCCCTTTCCGCCAAAGGTTTCGTTTAAGGAGAGCGATTGGTTGAGCATTTGGTTTTTCCGGGTGTTGGCTTTACGCATGGCATCCACCAACTGGCGGCGAATGCACAGGGTACAAAAGGTTCTGAATTTGGCTTTTTGATTTTTCCGGTACCCGGCAACAGCCTGATACAGGCCAATCATGCCTTCCTGCACCAAGTCGTCCCGGTCGCCGCCCTCCAAATAATAGCGGCGCGCCATGGACAGCACCTGCGGTTTATAACGCCCAATCAGGTGTTCGGCAGCGCCGCTATCCCCTTGCTGAGAAAGCAAGCACAGCTGTTCATCGCTAAGGGCAGCATAGCTCGCTTCGTTCATCATTGTGCGGGGTTTCTCCCGGCGTAAACGCTGTGCATGATGATGCCGGCAGCCACCGAAGCGTTCAGTGAATCAATGGCACCCGTCATGGGAATGGCAACCACGCCGTCGCACTGTTTTTTTACGTTGTCGCTCACGCCTTCACCCTCGGAGCCGATGACCAGGGCAAGGGGGCCGGTAAAGTCCATTTTGCGTATGTCCGTGCCTTCCATGTCGGCGGCATAAACCCAAACGCCTTGTCTTTTCAGCGCCTGAACCGTCTGGCTCATGTTGGTAACACGCGCTACCTTCATATATTCCACAGCGCCTGAAGAGGCCTTGACCACGGTGCTTGTAAGCCCCACGGCGCGGTGGCGGGGAACGATCACCCCATGAGCGCCGCAGCAAACGGCAGTACGGATGATGGCCCCTAAGTTGTGGGGGTCGGTGATCTTATCCAGCAGAATAAAGAAAGGCTGTTCTTTTCTTTCGGCGGGCACCGCCAGCACCTCATCAAGGCTTGCGTACTGATAGGCTGAAGCAATGGCTACAAGGCCCTGGTGGTTTTTGGCATAGCTGTCCAAATGACGTTTATCCACCATCTGGATTTTAACGCCCGCTTCCCTTGCCATCGCCAAAATCTGGCGGGCAGAGCCGGACAGGTCGCCTTCCATGACCATGAGTTTTTCAATGTCTCTTTGAGCCTTTAACGCTTCCCTGATGGGATTGCGGCCTGAAAGGATGAGCTCGGTGTCCACCGTATCCTGCTCAAAGGATTGAACGTCAACCTGGTCAAAAGATTTTTCATTTCGCTCAAAGGGCTTGCGGTCGCCGCGGTAAGGTTTACGTTCGGAAGAATCAAAGGGTTTGCGATTGCCGTCAAAAGAACGGCGCTCGGCTTCAAAAGGCTTGCGCTCGCCGCGATAGGGTTTGCGCTCGGGGGAATTAAAGGGTTTGCGGTTGCCATCCAAAGAGCGGCGCTCGCCTTCAAAAGGTTTACGCTCGCCATAGGACCTGGTGTTGGGGCGCTTGGGCCTATCATCGCCAAAGCGTTGGGCGCGCTGCATGCTGCCGGCATCAAAACGGTTGACATCGGCATAGCGAAAGCCATTGCTTTCTTCCCGTTCATAGCGCCTGCCGCCAAAGGTGGGCTTGCGCCCCTTTTGTCCAAAGCGTTCTTCTTTGCCGCCATATTGGCGTTTTTCTCCTTGGTAGCCGCCTGACTTATCCGAAAAGGAACGTCCTTTTCCTTGATTATACGGCTTTTTCCCGCTTGCACCGGCACTTTTTTGATTGGGGCGGCCTTCATTTCCCCGGGTGGTTCGACTGGCACGCTTGTTGCCCTGACCACTGATTTTTCTATCAAATGACATAGATTATTTCCTTTATTTTAAATGATTAAGATATTTTTGGCGCACTTGCGCAATTTGTCCGCATGTTTTTTTGCCCTCAGGACAGGGACCGTCTACACAAGCGGGACCGGCTTTTTCAAATAAAACCGGCGCATGCTCTTTGCACAGAACCAGCATCCTGTCGGCCAAGGCGTGAATTTCCCACTGAGCGCGGTTGCAGCAGCGCAGCAAAAAAAAGTGCAGCAATTCCCTTGCGTTCATGGTTAAAACCAGCTTGGTTTCACAGGCACCCGGCAAAACAAACCGGGCATCCTCGTTGCCGCCCTCTCCCTTTTCAAGCTGTTCCTGCCAGTTTAGGTACCAGCCATGAATGATATCCATCTGGCGGATAAATTCTTCGGTCGCTTCCTTGCCCAGCGCTTCGATTTTCGGAGGAATAATATAGTTAAACCCCTTTTCAAAAGACACATACCGCTGGCTCTGGACGCTATAAGAAGCAATGCGGTGGCGAGTTAGCTGAGCCAGCAGCACCCGGCTTACCCCTTCAATGCCAAAGGTAAACTGGACATGCTCAATCACCGAATGGTGGCCGCTGGATAGTACGCCCCGAATAAAGGCGTTCTGGTCGTTTTGTTCGATTCGCTCTTTAAGGGCGCCAATATCGGCCTTGGAGTAGCAGAGCTTGGCAGCAAGGGCCGCGATTTCTTCCTTCCCCTGGGAGCAGGAAAGCAGTTTAACATGCAAATGCGTCTTGGGCATCTTCCACCTCGGTCAATGTTAATAATGTTTGCAGCCTCTGATGCTGCTGGGTTAGGTACAAATAGCCAATAAGCGCTTCAAAGGCTGTAGACAGGGCATATTCCTGTGTTGTAGCCCCTTTGGGGCAGGAGTGGCGGGCATGGGCGTTGCGCCCACGCTTGGCTATCTCTTCTTCTTGGCTTGATAAATGGCTCCATAAAGCTTGCATCGCCTTGGCCTGGGCGCCCGCCCGCACTTTTTGAGTCACCATGCGATGCAGTTGCTTGGGTTTATGCCCGCTTTCAAGCACCTGAGTTCGGCAATGCAGCGTGTACACCGCATCGCCAATGAAGGCAAGTTTTAGCGGGCTCAAAGCCTGGGCTTGCTCCTGTAGCATCAGGCTTTTTTGGTGGCCTTGGTAAAGTTGGAGGGACTTACACCAACAATGTTTTTAAAGGTTTTGGAAAAATGATACGGGTCGGCCATCCCTACTTCGATGCCGGCCTGCTTGACGCTTAGGCCGTCTTTTAACAGGGTCTTGGCGCGCTCCATCTTGCAAAACAGCTGGTAGGATTGCGGCGGCATGCCCACTTCCGACACAAAGCGTTTGCGGAAAGTTTCTACCGGCATGCGGCTGATCTGCGCCATGTCGCTGAGTGAAAAGTTTTGCTGGTACTGGTTTTTGCGCATGGCATCCACCACCTTGGCAATTTCGTGGGAAAGCACGGCATCCATGGATACGGGCTGGCCGGAATGCGAGGCCAAAATGCCCCACAGAAGCTGCTGGAGCTGGGCGCTGGATGCTTCCAGGGAATTTTCAATACGCACCGTCGCCTGCACGATGTGCTTGCCAAGCTTAATCTGGCTGGGCAAAACACCTTGTTTCATGGGACGATGGGAGATGCCGCCCATTTTCACCATGAAATCGGTTGACAATCTGCCGTCCACGCAAAACCAGATGGCCCTGGATTCCTGGGTGCTGCGCATGGTGAGACTGAGCGTATGGGGCGGGATAAACAGGCAGTCCTTGGCCTTGAGCTTGATATGCTCGCCTTCAAAGTCCACCACGCATTCGCCGCTTTGCACACACAGCCAGGTCCAGCTGGGTTGCCTTGAAATTTCGAAAGGACCTGCGGGCAGCATTGCTGACCCCGCAGCACTAATCCACAGCCCGCTGTCTAAGGCAAGGCGGTCAGGCGAGTGCCGGCCCTCCACCAAAAAAGGCATTTTGCCTTCCGTTGGATTTTCTGAAACAAATAAAAAAGATTCCACAACATATCTCCTAAAACTCCCCCAGTATATCAACCAGATTTTACAATGTCAATATTGTTTCCAAATTTTACATTTAAAACTTGTGAACCACAAGCTTCCATGCTATAATGTATTGGCATTTTGATTTTTTAGGAGGAAGTTATTCGTTTATGAAAAAGTTTTTTCAGGATTTCAAAGCCTTTGCAGTCAAGGGCAATGTAATCGACCTGTCCGTCGGTGTCATTATCGGCGGCGCCTTTGGTAAGATCGTCACCAGCCTGGTCAACGATATGATCATGCCCCTGATCAGCATGCTGACGGGCGGCGTTAACGTATCGGGTATGTTTGTTCAGCTAAGCGGCGACACCCCCTTTGCTTCTATTGAGGCAGCCAAGGAAGCCGGTGTCGCAACCCTCAACTACGGCATGTTCCTGCAAAACATTATCGACTTTATTATCATTTCCCTATGCATTTTTGTCGCGCTTAAATTCCTGATGGCCCTGAAAAAGAAGCCCGAAGAAGCGCCCAAAGAACCCGCCCGCCTTTGCCCTTATTGCAAAATGGAAGTGGCCAAGGAAGCAAGCCGCTGCCCCCATTGTACCAGTAAGATTGAAGCATAATGGTTTTTCATAATTTTTTCTGGGATTTTGACGGGACCCTCTACAATTCCTATCCCCGCATGGAAAGCGACCTAAAAAAAGCCTTGGAAGACGAAGGCATTGCCTATGACCGGGCGGTTTTGCGCCAGCAGTTAAAACGCACCCTGTACAAGGCCATTTTGTATTTTGTTAACGATGACGAAGATACCGCCCAAAAGGTGATGAAAAGGTTCCGACACTATGCCGGCAACGCTCCCATTGAAGGGCTTCATCCCTTTGAAGGAGCGCAAGAAGCTTTAAAAGCCGTCAAAAAAGCCGGCGGCCACAATTACCTGTATACCCACAGAGAAAATAGCGCCCTTGAGGCGCTTAAGCGTGACGGGCTTTCCCACCTGTTTTCCGGCTTTATCACTTCCGAAGACGGCTACGCCAGAAAGCCCGCGCCCGACGCCTTGCTTCATGCGTCCAAGCTTTATAACCTGAAGCCGGAATACAGCATCATGGTGGGCGACCGCAACATCGATGCCAAGGCCGCCCTGGATGCCGGCATGGCTGCTGCTTTAATCTTTTACGAAGCAACAGACAGTCAGCCGCTGGTACCCGTCTACCCGTCCTTTTCCGCCCTGATATCCAGCTGCCTGAGAAAGGCAAGCTGAAAAAACGAGCCTTAAAACCTCAACATCATCATATTTATTTTTTTGTACACAATGCACTTGACTTGACGGATATTATCCGGTTGCAATGTCGTCAAGAATGCGGCTGAAAATATAAAAGCCGCACCCATCTCCGAGCAGATACACCTAAAGTAAAACCATGGTGGTCTGCCGGTGGCAAAAGCCACCCAAAGCAATAGGGCAAAACCTAAGCTTTGAGAGTTTGAATGGAAACGTTCAAGCTTTCCGTGTTTGAAAAGGAGAGTGTACAAAAAATCTTCGCTTCTTTCTTGTACGCTTTTAGCTTTCAAACAAGAAAGGAGTTTTTAATTGGAAATTATTTAGGGAAACAAAGCAGCGGGCTGGTTTATTAAAGCCAGCGAATACACCGGCTATCATAATCACTTGGCAGATATTTTGAAGCAACATATGCTTCCAAACAGTACCCTGTGCGACCTTGGCTGCGGCATGGGCCTGATTGATTTTGCCTTGGTGGACTATCTTTCACACATTACCTGCGTAGATATCGACAAGGAAGCAATCGGGTTGCTTGAAATAGAAAGAGCCAGGCGAGGGATAAAGAATATTACAACCTTGCATACGGATGCGGCCGCTGCCCGGCAGACGCCATCGGCGTTGTTACCGGCTGCAAGGTGGGCAAGCGCACCTACAAGTTTTATGATTTTGGCAAAGTAGCCGCCAGCTTTGTTAACCTGAGTACCGGCAAAGCCGTGCGCGTATGGCGTAAAAACCGCCGGCATCCTAAAGATGGCGAAGACATGATTGCCTTTTATAAAAACCTCCCCGATGAAGAGATGTTTGAGGTTCAGGAAGTTACAATCGACCTGAAACCCTGCGATATGCCGGGCCCGCCCCTTGAAGTGGTCTATTGCAGCCGCTGCGGCGAAGACGTAACCGATTCCCGCCACCTGATGGTTGATGGGCAACCTGTGTGCAAGGCTTGTCAGGGAGAAAGCTATTATAAGGTGGTGACCGATGGAACAGCTTAAAAATCACGGAAGAAAAGAGCGCCTCATCATCTCGGCCATGGCCGTGGTACTGCTGGGCGGTATGCTCCTATCCTTTGCGTCCTTTGCGGAGGACACGGTTTCCTTCACCGATTCCACCGGGCGCACGGTGGAATTGCCCAAGAACATTGAGCGTATCGTCCCTACCGGCCCTTTGGCGCAGCTTGTTTTACTGTCCATTGCGCCCGAAAAATTTGTAGGCTTATCCGCCAAACTGGATGACGCAAGCCGTACCTTCATTGAACCCTTAGTAAAGGATTTGCCGCTTGTTGGCCAACTCTACGGTGGCAAAGACGAAATCAACCTGGAAGAACTGGCCAAGCTTGACCCTCAGCTGATTTTGGATGTAGGCGAGCCCAAGAAAACCATCAAAGAAGACATGGACGAACTGCAAGGGCGTCTTGGCATCCCCTGCGTGCACATCACCATGTACCTTAAAAACGCCGGCAGCACCTATCAGGAGCTTGGCAAACTGCTGGGTAAGGAAGAAAAAGGAGAGGCATTGGCCGCCTACCTGAACAACAGCTATGCCCGGATGGAAGAAATAAACGAAAAGATAGGAGACAACCGGGTCAGCATGCTTTACTGCGTGGGAGAAGCGGGTCTTAACGTGATTGCCAAAGGCAGCTTCCACGGGGAATTGATTGACCTGGTGGCCGATAACGCTGCCGTAGTAGACAACCCCTCCAGCCGCGGCACCGGCAACGAGGTGGATATTGAGCAAATCCTGCTTTGGAACCCCGAGGTCATTGTCTTTGAAACACAGGCTGCTTATGAAAACGCGGAAAATGATCCCCTCTGGGCAAGCCTTGACGCCATCAAAAACAAAAAATATGTAAAGGTGCCAGTGGGCCCCTACAACTGGATGGGTTTCCCGCCCTCCGTTCAGCGCTATCTTGGAATTGTTTGGCTGCAAAACATCTTATACCCTGAGTTCGCAGATTACGACTTGAAAGCAGAAGTGCAGGAGTTTTTCAAACTGTTCTATGAATACGATCTGACCGATGCCCAGTATGATGAGCTGGTGGCAATTTCTGTCTTCAAATGAGCAAAGAACCCTTGATCGTAGGCGTTACCGGAGTTAAAAACTCCGGCAAAACCACCCTGATGGAAAAACTGATTCAGGCCCTTTCAGCCCGCGGGCTGAAAGTGGCTTCCATCAAGCACGACGCTCATCAGTTTGTTGCCGACACGCCCGGAACCGACAGCTTCCGCCATAAGGGCGCCGGCGCCTTCGCCAGCGTCATCTTTGATAAGGATAAATTCCTCTTGGTCAAGGACGGCAGCTTTGACATCCCGGATATGCTTCCCTTTTTTGAAGGGGCGGATATTGTGCTCATCGAAGGTGCCAAGCAAACCCCTTACCCCAAAATTGAGGTGTTAAGGAAGGGCAACTCCCAAACGCCCATCACCCCTCCCAATCAATTGATTGCCCTGATGACGGACACCGATTATCAAGTGGACGGCGTTCCAAGCATAGACATCAACGATGTGGAAGGGGCGGTAAAAATAATATGCCAGTTAATGCCCAAAAATTAACCGGTAACTTAAAAACAGGGCTGCACGCATACAGTCCTGTTTTTTAATTGCTTAAGTAAGCAGCAGCATCAAGAAATACCTGAGCGTCTTGGGTGTACCGCGCCGCCATGCGGGGCGCCTCCTCTAATGGCGCCCAGACGGCACCGCCAATCTCATCTTCCTGAGGAACAATTGTCCCCGAAACATAGTAGGCAAGAAAACAGACGATTGGCCGCTTGTTTGTTTCGATAGAAGGCAGCTCTCTTCGAAAAGCTATATCAATGCGGACGGTAAGCCCTGTTTCTTCAAGGATTTCCCGGCGGGCGGTGTCTTCCTCCGTTTCACCTTCTTCCCGGTGACCCTTGGGAAAAGACCAGTGTCCCCGGTGGCTTTTAATCATGAGTGTTTGCCAAACATCGTCTTGTTTGCGCAACACCACAGCCCCACAAGAAGGGCGGCTTTGATAGGCTCGAAACGCTTCGACCGATTGGCTGACAAACCTGTCGGCTTCAAAAAACCGTTCATTTCGATTGTCCTGCGTAATTTCAAGGGTGGCCACCTCGGAGTGATGCCTCACCGCTTCAAGAAAATCCGTTTGGTCCCGCTTAATCACGCCCAAAATAGGAGTGGCCCTGTTCAAAGCCTTTAGCACCGCCTCTTGAAAGGCTAAGGCGTTTTTTTCCATGGTGCCCAGCTCGTCCATGATGAGGAGGTCCGCTTCCATAAAATCTTCCAAGATTTGAACGCCCACCTTGTCAAAAGCCTGCGGATTGCCCCGCCTGCCTTTTGGGCCCCGCAGACCGACCAAAGCATCTTCCTTTTGATACCAGCTGCAGCGCTGCAAGGGCGCAATATAAACACGGCCGTCTTCATGACCCGGCAAATAATCCGTGTAGGTATAAAAACCTTTCACCGACCAATCCGGGTGGGCAGCCAAAATTCTCTTAATCAGTGTTGATTTTCCTGTCTGAGGCACGCCCCAGAGAAAGAGGTGTTTTTTCGTGTCCATAAAAATATTTTACCATAGATTCGCCCGTCCGGCACAAAAAATCCGAGCCCTGAAAACGGGTTGGGATTTCCGTATTGCTTACTTCTTTTTATAACGAAGCGCGCAGATATCGTCACCCTTGGCGATAGACTTGGGCAATTCCAGCACAGCGCCGTAGCACTCGCCAATGCCGTGGTCGCCGCACATGGCAATGTCGCACAGCTCGGCAATTTCTTCATCGGTACAGCCGGCATTTTGCCAGGCTTTGACCAGAGGACAGTAATGAAAATCGATAAACAAGGTATCATCGGTGCTTTCCAAAATCTTCATTTCAAAGACAAGCTGGGCAGGCTTAGTAAAGAGGGTTTTTCTCAACCCCTTCAGGCTATCCGTTCCGCCTTTTTCCACCAGCCCCTTGCCCTGGGAAAGCCCGCAGCGCTTCACGGCTGCGCCGCCAAAGTCCTTGGGGTCAAGGCCGCGCTTGCGCGCTTCATCGCACAGAAGATACAGCCAAAAGGCTCTGTGCTCAAGCTGGGCACGAATAGCTTGCAACAAACCGTTTTTGTATTTGGGGTCGTTTTTAACAATGCTCATGATTTTTCTCCTTTTAAATTTCTGTGATAAAGTCCCGATAGAACAGGACACACTGACCGATGTTTTGAATGGTGATGTTTTCATTCTTATTGTGAATGGAAGCATACTGCTGTTTATTTAAATCAATGGGCGCAAAGCGCAGGATCTGTTCGCCTATATCCGTAAAACGCCGCGCGTCTGTCCCCGCGGTTAACAGAAAGGGCGCAACGACCACATCCGGAAAGTTTTGATGCAGGATTTTTTCCACAACCTTGTACGGCCGGGCAGTAAAGTCGGTGGGTTTGCAGTAGTCTCTCTCTACCTCTTCCAAAGTGACACCGTACTTTTTGCCAATCTTTTTGATTTTTTCAAGTCCCAAATACATCTCTTCTTCCCTGATGCACCTTAAAAACAAAGTGGCCCGAACATCTTTCGCGCGAAAAGTGGGCTTATCTTTATCTCCGGCAAAAAGTGAGGTAAAGGTATACCCGGTAGACAGCATGGCCTTGGCTTGAGGAATACGCAGCATGATGTTTTGAATCAAAGGCGCAAACAAAGCCATCTTGCCAAAAATAAAGTTCAGAGGAAAAGACATATAAGGAGCATGTTTTTCAAATGTCGCCCTGACTTCGGGGTAGAACTTCGCTTTAAAGATCTTGCTCCCTTCTACCTCTGTAATAAACTTGGCCATCCTTGCCACTACACAGTCATCGCTGGGATTGAGGCCGGTATGACCGCTATCGTTTTGGATAGCGGTACAGAGATATTGGTGTCTCCCCTTTTCATGCACGGCAATTGTGGCGCTTTTGGCTTTCACGCCGGGGATAAGACCGGATGTAATGGCGCCGCCTTCATCCAGTATCACGTCAAAACGAGTACCTTGCTGTTTGAAATGTTCCGCCGCCAGCACCATCCCATCGCCGCTCACTTCCTCGTTATGGGAAGAGCCAATATACAGGTCGATGCCGGCAAATTCGTAGCCCTCCAGCAACAGCTCTTCCGTTGCCTGCAGTATGGCAAACAAAGGCGTTTTGGTATCTATCGTGCCCCGGCCAAAAAGGGCGCCGTCTTTTTCCACCGCGCAAAAAGGGTCGGTGGCCCAGCCGTCTCCCCCATCCACAACATCATGATGGGACATGAGCAGAATGTTCTGCTTGGCATTTTTTCCACGAATGATATAAAAAAAGCAGCCGTTGCCAAAGGTTAATCTCTCTGACTTATGATGAAGGGTGGGGAAAGACCGTTCAACCACTTGATAAAACTTTTGAAATTCCTCGGCATATGTCCCGTCTTTTGTCCAGACAGTTTTGCAGTCCACCATTTGCTTTAAGACGGCTGCATACCGTGCGTTTTGCTCATGGCTGGCATTTTTCCGCTTTTCTTCAGATAGCAGGGTTCGCTTTTTCAATGTTACTTGTCCTTCCTGTGTTCTTCAATGTATGCGATGACTTTTTTATCATTATACATCAAGAAAAAGATAAGAGAAAGCAGACTAAATCCGCCGGCAAAAACGCCCGTTAATTTAACACCAAGCAAGCTGACCGATTCCCCCTGCACCGCGCCGATGGCAAGGACGCTTGAAACCACCATCATAGCAAGGGCAGAAGCGCATTTTTCAATGAAAGTTTTAGTGGCGGAAAAAATCCCTTCCCGGTTGATGCCACTTTGCAAGCTATCCTGCTGGATGATATCCGACATGATCGACTGGGGCAAAATGTTGATGGCCGCAAAGGGAAAGGAAACAGCCACCCCCATGCCAAGAGCCATCCACAATTCTCGACCGGGAGCAAGGGCAACGATTTTATCGGCAAAATAGATAAAGGCAAAGACCACCGTAAATACCACGCTTGCCACAATCAGGGGCGTTTTTTTATTATACGCGCGGCTTACTTTGATAATCAAAGGAAATAGACTGAGCGCCACCGCAATGGAGGTAATCATCACCAGGAAAGACTGGGACTCGGGAACATTTAACAGCATGGTAATGTAGTAAAGCATGGCCGTTTGAAAAAAGGCCATAGACACACCGCTAAATAAATCTCCCGCCACAAAAAACACAAAGTTTCGGTTGTAAAAAACTTCCCGAAAGGATTTGAGCAAGGACTGCTGGGGACGAACAACATTTTTTACATAGTCTTTTTCTTCAAAAGCATGGGCGCTAAGCAGCAGACAGCTAACCCCAATAACAGCAAAGACTGTAAATACTGCCCGCCAGGCGCATAAGGGACTGAGCCCAGCCTTCTTTAAGAGGTTGACAAACAAAGTGGCCGTGTACATAAAGGAACTGGAGCCCATAAAAAAGGCGGTGCTCACACCATAATAGCCCACCCTTACCTTGGCATCGGGGATAATTTCAGGCACAAGTGCGTTGCGGGGAACAAAATATAATGTGTAGGCAGCGTAATAGACCACCAAAAAGAAACCTACCCACAGGGCGTTGCCCACAGAACCGTGCTTAAAAGGCGCATAGAAAATAAGAAGCACCGATAAGGCGTATGGGACAGCAGATTTTCGCAAAAAGGGAAGTCTTCTGCCATCTTTGTGGGTGCACTTATCCGACCAGGAAGCAACCAAGGGGTCGGTAACAGCATCCACAAGCTTTCCCAGAGCTGTAATCAAGGCCATGATGGTAATGTAGCCAAAAAGTTTATTTTGTGGCAGTAAAGAAGGTAAACCGCTTTTGACCGTCGGCTGGAAAAAATATAATAAATAGTTGCCGATCATGCCGTTAAATAAACCTTTGGCTATATCCGCAAGACAATATCGGTACATTTTACGTTTTGGCAGGGTTTGAACCATCAATTAAAATCCTCCAGTCATTTTCCACATATTATAGCACACTCGTCTTGGAAGCCAATCAATAGTTCACTGATGTAATGTACAAAAAATGTTTATCTTGATAAGCGTTGATTATTTTTTACATAAAATGCCCCGAACGATGCATGGGTTCGGGGCATTTAAGTATAAAGACAAATTCATTAGCTCTTTAGGTATTGTCTGCACCATTCGCTGTATTTACAGCCCAAATATTCTTAATACAAGAGGCAGTAAAAACGCCGTAATCACGCCGGCAACGCCGATGGCAAGTGAGCTCATGGCTCCTTCCTCTTCGCCCATAAGCAAAGCGCGATTGGTGCCAATAACATGTGAAGCCGTTCCTAGCGCAATCCCCTTTGCTGTTTTATTTTCTACCTTAAACAGCTTGAGGATCTGTTCACCAAACATAAAGCCTAAATTTCCCGCAACGACTACAAAGGCTATTGTTAAGGCCGGGTCTCCACCCAGGATTTTGGAAAGATCCACCGCAATCGCGGTTGTTGTGGCTTTAGGCGATAACGAAAAAATTATCTCAT
>CAYFTJ010000023.1:0-3039 GCA_964346155.1 uncultured Oscillospiraceae bacterium | reverse complement strand
TCTCATTGCTTTCATAAATTAGCTCCCTTCTGTTTATCTTCCCAATTGTACGCAATGCGTCGCGATGTTCCGATTGTCTTAGTATATAAGATACTTAAGTGAGAAAGCAATATGAAATACGTACTGCTGTACAGTAAGCAATAAAGACATCACTTTGATTAAACCCGATAAAAAACGTGGTTCTTATTTAAAAGATTTTATCACTAAAAGAAAAGTCAAAAAGCTGTCTCTTACGAAGGACACTTTTCAATACAATCCCGTATCACCTCGGATGTACAATTATCGGCCTACACTCGGATGTACAATTTTCGGCCTACATCAACTTGACATCAGACCGCTTTTTCTTTATACTGTTTAAGGATTTTTTAACTTATTCCAATAAAAAATAGGAGGTTACCTATGGCATTAGTTAACTCAAGAGAAATATTCAAAAAGGCATACGAAGGCGGTTACGCCATCGGCGCGTTTAACGTGAACAACATGGAAATTATTCAGGGTATCGTCGAAGGCGCCCAGATGGAAAAAGCCCCGCTTATCCTCCAGGTATCGGCCGGCGCGCGCAAGTATGCCAACCACACCTACCTCATGAAGCTGATTGAGGCAGCGGTTGAGACCAGCGGTCTTGACATTGTGGTGCACCTTGACCATGGCCCCGACTTTGAAACCTGTAAGGCCTGCATTGACGGCGGCTTCACCTCCGTCATGATCGACGGCAGCCACCTGCCCTTTGAAGAAAATATTGCTTTAACCCGCAAAGTGGTTGAGTATGCCCACCCCCGCAATGTAACGGTTGAGGGTGAGCTTGGCCGCCTGGCCGGTGTGGAAGACGACATCAAGGTGTCTCAAGAAGACTCCAGCTACACCCGCCCCGAAGAAGTGGAAGAGTTTGTCGAAAGAACAGGCGTTGACAGCCTGGCCATCGCCATTGGCACCAGCCACGGCGCTTACAAATTCACGGGCGAAGCCAAACTGCGCTTTGATATCTTGGAAGAAATCGAAAGGCGCGTGCCCAACTTCCCCATCGTTCTGCACGGCGCTTCCAGCGTCATGCCCGAATATGTGGAAATGATTAACCAGTACGGCGGCAAGATGGGCAACGCCAAGGGCGTTCCCGAGCATATGCTGCGCAAAGCCGCTTCCATGGCTGTGTGCAAAATCAACATCGACTCCGACTTGCGCCTTGCTTTTACCGGCGTTATCCGCAAGCACTTTGCCGAGCATCCCGACCACTTTGACCCCCGCCAGTATCTCTCTGAAGCGCGCACCGCTTTAAGGGACATGGTACGCCATAAGATTGTCAACGTGCTGGGCTGCAACAACAAGATGTAATCAACGGATGCGGAGCACAAGCTCCGCATTCTTTATAGAAAGGATAGAAATATAGTTATGGATTTAAAAGGAAAACTCGTTGTCGCTCAAGGCGGCGGTCCTACAGCTGTTATCAACCAGTCCATGGTCGGCGTGGCGCTTGAAGCCCGCAGGTATCCCCAAATCACCCATGTTTATGGGGCGCTCAACGGCATCAACGGCATTGTCAATGAAAATTTTATTGACCTGTCCCAAGAGACCACCAAAAACTTGGAGCTGGTAGCCGCTACCCCCTCAAGCGGTCTTGGCTCAACCAGGGATAAGCCGGACGCCAAATACTGCGAGGAAATTTTCCGGGTGTTCAAAGCCCACGATGTACGCTATTTCTTCTATATCGGCGGAAACGACTCTTCCGACACCGTGCGCATCGTGAGCGAATACGCCAAAAAGAGCAACTACGACTTCCGCGCCATTCATGTCCCCAAAACCATTGACAACGACTTGATGTGCAACGACCATACCCCCGGTTTTCCCAGCGCCGCCTGCTTTGTGGCCCAGGCCTTTATGGGCATTAACCTGGACAACCGTGCCCTTCCCGGCGTTCATATCTCGGTGATCATGGGCAGGCACGCAGGCTACCTGACCGCTGCTTCCTCTGCCGCCCGCAGGTTCTCGGACGATGGCCCGCATCTGATTTACGTGCCTGAGCGCGCTTTCTCCATCGACAAGTTCTTAAAGGACGTGAAGTCGGTGTATGATCGCCTGGGCCGCTGCATCGTCGCGGTTTCTGAAGGCATTCAGGATGAAAACGGCACCCCCGTTTTAGCCAGCCTTATGGACCTGGCAACTGACGACCACGGCAACGTGCAATTGTCCGGCACCGGCGCTCTTGGCGAACTTCTTGCCAACGAAGTGAAAGACAAGCTCAAAATCGGCCGCGTACGCAGCGATACCTTCGGTTACCTGCAGCGTTCCTTCATGGGCTGTGTAAGCGATGTGGACCAGCGCGAAGCCCGCGAAGTAGGCGAAAGGGCTGTGCAGTTTGCCATGAACGGCGCCACCGAAGGCAGCGTTACCATCAACCGTGTAGGCAACTACGCCGTGGATTACAGGCTCAACCCCATCGAAGATATTGCCGCCAAAACCAAGCTGATGCCCGATGAGTTCATCAACGCCGAAGGCAACCATGTAACTCCGGCCTTTGATGACTATCTACGCCCGCTTTTGGGTTCCAATATGCCGGTGGCTGCCCGTCTTCGCGCGCCGCGCGCTGAGAAGCTGAACTAAACATTTCTATCAAACGGGCATTTCATTCCCGGCAATAGAATAAACAGAGCGATACCTGATGAAAGTCCGGTATCGCTTTTTTTGCACTTTTATTGTTTTCCAAAAACTTTACATAAGGAAAGTTTGAACCAAGCAGGATTTATTGTATAATTGTTTTGGTTATTAAAGTCGTGATGAAAATATCGTTTTGAAGCGACCCCACTTTTAATTGTGTGTATCCGTATTCTATCTATGGGAAGGAGTGAAGACATGCAAGCCGACTGTCAGATCGTGAAAGCGGTGTATGCGGCAAAAGAAGACACTCAAATCTAGTCAACATCAAGCCGCTCACACAGTTTGTGCTGTGTGAGCGGTTTTTATTAAAGCCAAGGTCTGTTTGAGAGTATCTTTCTTGCACTTGTAATACTATGTTGCTTTTAGAGTAGCCGTTTTATCACAGCAGAT
>CAYFTJ010000022.1:0-24912 GCA_964346155.1 uncultured Oscillospiraceae bacterium | reverse complement strand
TTAATAATCATAACGGTTTTTTAGACCGAGTGAGATTTATCAACCTAGTCCTTTTAAAAACACATTTCCTTCATCACGGCTCTTGAGGATGATGATGTTTTTATCCTCATATTTTTGAAGCATCTGCATAACGCCCGGTCTGCTTGTTTGGCGATAGTCTTTGACAAATTCAACAAACGATTCGTCCATATTGTCGGTCGGTTCTATCCACGGCATATCGCTTCTTGCTTGCCCTCTTCTTGCCTGGATGCCATCCAGACATACATCAAGTGGGTAGTCTAAAAAGATGATTGTATCACAAGCTTTCATGCGAAGTTCAAGGGTCGAACCATAGTTGCCGTCAATGATCCATGCATCCTGGCGGACAGCTTGATTTAAGCGTTCTAAAAACACTTCTTTTTGGACGCATGTGCCGTCAGCATTCCAGTAAAGCATATCCAAGTGAATGAGCGGCAGTTGCGTTTTTTCCTGCAAGGTTCTTGAAAAGGTACTTTTACCGCTGCCTGGACAGCCGATCACTATGATTCTTTTCATTTTTTTAAAAATCTATTCTGCGGTTCATCCGGCATCAAAAGCTTATGTCCCCGATGCACCATGCTGTACAGCTTAAAGGCAAGGAAGGGGGCGGGAACCTTTAAGGCTTTGGCGAGCGAAAAAAAGTCGCTGTCTTTATTTTTTACCTGTTCAAGCACGTCCAGATCCTCGATTAAAAAGTCGGCGGCAAAGAGGTTGGCTTCCCTTTCCATGACGCTTGAGGCGTGGTACACGTCCCAGTCTTGCAGGGCACCGGCTTTGAGACGCTCCTGATGGAGGATCAGGTGTCCCGCCTCATGGGCGGCGACCATCCGCTGCTCTTCTTCGGGCTGGTTTTGGCTAATCACGCAGTACTTGGTTTTAAGCAGTACCGTGCAATAGCCCCGAAGCCCCCCTTGCGGGTAGGCATCCGAAAACTTGACCACCGCCCCGATTGCGTCCAGCAATTCAAAGGGGTCGCTTGATTGTAACTTTTTGCGATAATGGCAGGCTGTCTTGTAAATCTGTTCGGGCGACATGGAGGCCTAATCTTCCTTGGCGCCTTTTTTTCTGACGCTGTATTTTTGCGCCCGCTTTTTTGCGTCCAAAAACAATTGCTGCATTTCGGTGAGGAAAGAGAGCTTGTCTTCCTCGGATAATTCGCCGCCTGCGAATAGCTCGTTTGCCTGCTCTAAAAGCGCGCGGGCCTGCTGCTGGGCACGGGTACCGTACTGCTGGCGCACATCTTCCATAAAGCTTTCGTTTTCGGTGCGCAGGTAGTTGACATCTACATTAAACAGGCGGGCTAAACGGTCATAGGTTTCCTGGTAGCGGGGGTAGCTGTTGCCCGCTTCCCAAGCCGCCACCGAGCGCCCGCTGACGCCTACGGCCTTGCCAAGCTCCGTCTGGGACAGCTTTTGTTCTTTGCGCAGCTGGCGCACCTTTTCACTGAACTTCATTATTGTTGCCTTTCATTAACGAACTTCATATTGACAATGAAGTTAAAAATCATTATACTGAGAAAAAGTGAAGCTGAACTTCATCATCAGTTTACGCTTCCTGTTAGCGAAAGTCAAGGGATTTTCAAAGAAAGGTGAGGAAAATGGACAAGGAAAGGGTAATCTTGCATAGCGACTTAAACTGCTTTTACGCGTCGGTGGAAATATTGGAACGTCCCGAGCTTCAAGGCAAGCCCGTGGCGGTGTGCGGTTCCACCGAAAACAGGCACGGCATTGTGCTGGCCAAAAGCTATGAAGCCAAGGCCAAGGGCGTGAAAACGGCCGAAGCCAACTGGCAGGCCTTGGAAAAGTGTCCCGATCTCATTTGCGTGCCGCCCGATTATCGCAAGTATCCGCGGTACGCGAAGGCTGTACGCGATGTTTACCGCCAATTTTCGCCCGACATTGAGCCTTTCGGCATGGACGAAAGCTGGCTGGATTTGGGGCTATTATCAGGCGGCATGGCCGAAGGGGAGGAAATCGCCCAAAATATCCGGCAGGCAATCAAAAAAGAAATAGGGCTGACGGTGTCCATCGGCGTTTCCTTTACCAAGGTGTTTGCAAAGCTTGGCTCGGACATGAAAAAGCCCGATGCCGTCACGGTAATCGGTCGGGAAAATTTCAAAGAAAAGGTATGGACGCTGCCTGCAAGGGAATTGCTGTACGTAGGCCCCCGAACGGAAAGGAAACTTAAAAAAGTAGGCATTCATACCATCGGCGACTTGGCCAGGGCAGATGTAAAGTGGATCTACAAGTGCCTTGGCAAAAACGGACTGCAATTGCACCGCTTCGCAAACGGCAAAGATTTTTCGCGGGTGATGCCCTACCACTATATAGCGCCCATCAAATCGGTGGGGCACGGGACCACCTGCATCAAAGATTTGTATGACCCGGATGAAGCCTGGCCGGTGTTGCTGCTGCTTAGCCAAGACATCGGCCGGAGACTTCGGGACAGCGCCCTATCCTGCCTGGGCGTGCAGCTGACGGTCAAAGACTGTGATTTTTTGGTGCAGCAGTACCAAATGCCTATATGCTACCCTTCTCAAAGCCCTTTGGAAATTGCGAGGGCTGCCTACCGGCTGCTGCTTGAAAAACATGCATGGGCAAAGCCCGTTCGGGCGCTGACGGTGCGGGGTATTAACCTCCAGTCACAGGAAATGCCCAGCCAGCTGGATTTGTTTGAAGACGATAAGCCCCACCAAAAACAAAGCAGCCTGGATAAGGCCGTCTACAAGCTGCAACAAAAGTTTGGCGATGCCTGCGTCCTTCCCGCGTCCCTGATGCTCCGAGGCAATGTCGCCACCGACGGCTGCGAGCTGGTGATGATGCCGAACATCATGTACCAATAAAAAAGGCACGGGGTTAGCCGTGCCGATAATGTTTTATTTCCCTTGCCCTTTTTGATAGAGATGCTTGACAATGATGGGCGACAGAATGGAGGAAAAGATAACGCCGAAGGTAACAATGGCCGCTGCCTTGGGGGCATAGATGGCAACAGTGCGGCCGGGCTTTCCAGAATCAATGGTTACTTTAATGCCATTGCCGCCGACGCCTGTTTGCACCGTGGCGTCTTTGCCCTCATAAAAGGCAGCGATGTACTTGGCGGTTTCTGTTTCCTTGAAAGATAGTTCGGGGTGCTAGTGCAGGTGGCGGCGGATGGAAAACATTTCTTCTTTGCGTTCATCCAGGGACTGAAATAGGTCTTGTAGGTTCATAGGGTTTCCTTTTCCTGCCTGTTAGGCATTGCGGTAGTCTTGGGAGAGAGCAGGGCGCTTGCCTTCTTCAAAATATTCCACCTCCATGCGATCAAAGGGGAAGTGGTCCATGAAATCATCGGGCAAAAAACGGGTTTGAGCAAACTCCGCCCAGTCTTTTAAATGCCGGGTAAGGATGACAGGCACGGAAATATCCAGCTGATGGCAGGCTAAAATCAGGGCTTCCTGCCAATCATCCTTATGGGTGGGTAGGACCAGGTCCTGTTTGATTTTTTGGTGCTTCATCAGACGAAGCCAGATTTTTCCTTGCATGATTTTCTCCTTTGTCATATTGTACAGAAGAGGGGATAGAAAGTGCAAGTATTTTTTGTAAAATTTTTAAGATGGAAAAAACAGGTTATGTTTTTTGTTTGCAGGGTTCTAAGGGAAAAGCGTGTCTGGAAAGCGCGATATCCTTTATATTAGGGGATATTTTGTTTTAAATTGCAGAATCCATGTTGCGATCCTTTCTTTTTATCGCATTTGTGCTATACTACACTACGGCTAAAAGAAACAATCGAGGAGGATTTTTATGGTTACGGTTCAAACACTCAAACTACCTATCCAGCATCATGAAGACGGATGCGCCTATGTATATGCGGAGGAAACGGCTTTGGCCGCGGTTTCTGAAACGCTGGCCGCTTATGCCAAGGCACTGGAAGTCAAAGCGGGCGATGTTGTTAAAATGCTGACAGTAGAAGATGGCCAAAAGCACACCCTGCTGTTTGCGCGCTTGCCTGAAACATTAGATTATGATTCGCTGGAAGCCCTGACCGCCGCGCTTGCGCGAAAAGTGCGGGAAGAAAAGCTGAAATCCGTTCAGGTCACTTTGCTTGATGCAAAGATCGCGGAATTATCCGAAGCCTTTTATAAGCAGCTTGCTTTAAGCACCAATGCTTTTACTATCTATCAGAAAACCGGGTTTGCCCCGCTGAAAAAAGACGGGGAGAGCGACGAGGAAGAAGCTCCGGAAGCCGACTACAAGGTTAAACTGGGCGAGGGCTTTGATCTGGAAGTTGAAAAGAAAAAGCTGGAAGCTGCCAAGATCATGGCGGACGGAATTATTCGGGCACGCTATTTAGTGAACGAGCCGGCCAATGTGATGACCCCTGAAAGGCTGGCCAGCGAAGCCAAGAAACTGGGTGAGGAAACGGGCTTTTCCGTGGAAGTTTTTGACGAAAAACAGATTCAGGAAATGGGCATGGAGGCCTTCTGGTCGGTTGCCAAGGGGTCCGATACGTCGCCGCGCTTTATTGTGATGCGCTATATGAACAACCCCGACAATCAAAAGGTGCTGGCGCTGATCGGCAAGGGGCTGACCTATGATTCCGGCGGCTATGCCCTCAAGCCCGCGGCCGGTATGGATACCATGTTCTGCGATATGGGCGGCGCGGCTGCCGCTATCTGTGCAATGGGCGTGCTGGCCAAAAGTAAGGCCAAGGTGAATGTGGTAGGCATTGTGGCTGCGTGCGAAAACATGCTGTCCGGACATGCCTATCGAAACGGCGATATCATCGGCAGCCTGTCCGGTAAGCACATCGAAATCGTGAATACGGACGCCGAAGGCCGTTTGACTTTAGCGGACGCGATTACCTATGCCGCCACCGTGATCAAGGCCGATATGATTCTTGATGCCGCCACCCTGACCGGCGCGGTGCTTGTAGCCCTCGGCAAGGAAATCACGGGCTTTGTGGGCGACAATGAGGAAATCTGGAACGCCGTCAAGGAGGCATCGGAAAAATCCGGCGACAAGGTGTGGCGCCTCCCTAACTATGCTTTTCTTGAAAAGAGCAACAAGTCAGATCGCGCGGATATTAAAAACTCCGGCGGCCGCATGGCAAGTACCGCGACGGCCGCTCTGTTCTGCCGCGCGTTTGCTTTTGGGGTTCCATGGGGGCATCTGGACATTGCCGGAACCGCCTATCATGATGCCGCAAGCGATAAGGCGCCCTTTGGCGCAACGGGCGTGGGCGTGGAGCTGTTTAGCCGCTCGGCAGTGAAGCTGTTTGAGGAATAATTCAATAGATTAATAAGTCATTGCACAAGAACCGTTCCTTCATGGAGCGGTTTTTGTGCATCATATCTCTCAAGGCTTGCATATTCCCTTGAAAATAGCTATGATGAAAGCCTTGGAGGTAGGTATGGAACGAACGCGATTGGCGATTTTTGATTTTGACGATACCATGTGTAAAGGGGACAGCATCGTTCCCTATCTGGTTTTCTGCTATCAAAAAGGTTTGTTTAGCCTTGGCCACCTGGTTCTTAGCAGCCTGTCCGGCGTGGCTTTTGCCATGAAGCTGATGAAGTCTGAAGCCGTCAAAAGCCGCAGCCTATCCTTTGTTAAAAATGTAGACAAGCAAAAATTGGCGGAAGTGGGCGAGCAGTTTGTCAAAGAGCGTTTGCTGCCCAACATTTTTCCCGAAAGTTTAAAGAGCCTGATGGCGCACCGGGCAAATGATGACCATGTGCTTATTCTAAGCGCCTCACCCGATGTTTACCTGCAGTACCTTAAAAAGTACCTGCCTGTTTATGAAGTCATTTGCAGCACCGTGGATGATAATGGGAAGATTATTCACAATGCCAAAGGTCCCAACAAGGTGACCCTGATTCAGGAGTATGTAAAAACCCGGGGTTTGGATGTGGATTGGGAAAACTCTTTTGCCTACGGTGACTCCCTGTCAGATGCAGGGGTGATGGCCCTGTGCGGCAACCCTATTAAGGTGAACCCCAAGCCCAGCTTTAAGCAAACGCATACCGACTGGAAAACGGTGTATTGGCAATAATCTGTAAAAATAAAAAGAGCTGTCGAAAGAAAAGTGACAGCTCTTTTTCTAATCGTTTTAATTATCCGAAACACCCTTGTTGACGGTTCTTTCAAGCAGTTCCTGGTATATATTTTGGGTGCTGTTTACGTCTTTACCGGCGATGACCAGCGTTTTGCCTTCCACTTTCAAAACGATGCTGGCATCGTTGCCGGTGTAGGAATAACGGGTGTAATTGCCAAACTCTTCATTTCGGAAGTTGCCGGCAAGCAGCCTCGCGCTGCCAAGCCCGCTCACCCTTGTGCCGACAGCGTCCGACTGGCGAAACTCGATAGAATCAACGGCGTCGTATTTGACGGTCAGATCGCTCCAGAAAGTAATTTTGAGGGTGAATGCAGTATCGCCATATTCAATTTTCATGCTGCCCGCAAACATCATAACAAGTACAAAAATCAGAATGGCAGCTATAAAAACGAGAGCAAAGACTTTTTGTTTTTTGGTAACCAACAGGGGCTTAATGTTTGCTGTGCCCTCTTTTACCTGCTTTTTATAGTAGAGATAAGAATAGATGCTGGGAATAAGGCCTAAGATGAGTGCAGAGGATATCAGCACCCAAAGGGTGACATTGGGTATAAAGACGCTTGCCATCATTAAGAGGCCACCTGCAACCCAGACCTTACCGGCAAAGCGGTGGGTGGCGTTCCAGTTTTGTTCATCCTGCAAGGTCCATTTAATTTTGATGCCGATGGTATAGTTCTGTTTGCATTTGGGCATGTAGTTGCCCATCACGATGAACAGAAGCCCAAGCAGCATGAGCGTCAATAATTCCACCCGCACTTCCTGCCCAAAAGATACAACATAGATAAGCCCGTTTAAAAACAGCGACATGACAGGCAAAATCCAAATAACCGTACGGAATACCTTGTTGCTCTGCCCCTTGTTTTTGGGGTCTTTAGCGGTTATCAAAACGGCCAGCCACTGAAAGGCAAGCAGGATGAGGGGAAGGACAAAAACCGTCACATGGCGGTCGGAAACGCGGTCGGCAGCGCCGTCAAAGCCCCAGTGGGTGGTCATCTGTTCGGGCAGCTTGTCCCAGAAAATCAGCCCTAAGATGCCGGGCAAGAGAATGAGGATGGAGGATAGGATAAGCGCCCCTTTGTTCTTTTTAATCATCGTCTTTTTCTCCTTTTAAGTCGGTAATCCACAGCATAATTTCTTCCAGTACCGAGGCGTTCAGCTCGTAAAAGATAAACTGTCCTTCTCTTTCATCGCGTACCAGATCGGCGTCTTTTAAAACCGACAGGTGGCGGGAGATAGACGCTGCCGTCACCGGGAAGTGGCTGCCAATTTCGCCTGCCGACATTCTGCCGACTTTTAACATGTTGAGTATTTCCCGGCGAATGGGGTCGGCAAGGGCTTTCAATGTCTGTTGTAGTCCCACGATTAAGCCTCCTTGTTTAATATTTAACCTAAAGGTTAATTAAAGGATACATGAATATATTTTTCCTGTCAATACTGTTTTGAAATTTTTTAGAAAAAATATAAAGCAAACAAAAAGGAAGCCTTGCTCCTCCGTTAGGTGATCAAGCCCCTAACAATACGTCCGAAACGACAAGTGGTACAGCTTCCAAAACCATCTTAGCAAAGGGGATAAGGGCTGTCAAGCAAAGATAGCCAAACGGTTCTACTTCCAAAGTCGTAACGGATTTTATGCCGCGAAAGCATCTTGCCATGAGTGTTGAGCGGGATAGGCTCCTTTTGCCAAGGCAAACCTGCCGCGCAGCGGCTTGGGGCTGCCGTTTTGCCTCAAAATCCCGCTCAAATCGAGGCGCATGGCAAGATGACCGTGGAATAAATCCGTTGTGCTTTTCTTCTTTCATCCGTATTATTACGACTTTGGGAGTAGAGCCTAGCCAAACAAAAACCGCCGTGGGAGGAAAGACACGGCGGAAAAGGTCAGGGTGTTAATAAATCCTTAGGTTGTACATGCGCTGTTTGTCATAAGCGGCCTGCTTAAAGCCGAAAGTCATGGTGAAGGAATAGCCATATTCCTTCATGCCGTTCATGCGGTAAACGCGGTAGCGGCGCAGGCGGTAATAATCTTTTTGGGCAAGCAGGGCATAGTCCCGCTGTAATAAGGTGGCGATGTTGCGCGCAAAGGCTGGGTTGCGCATGGGCACGCCTTCTTTGATATAGAAAAGATGTAGGGCTACATGTTCGGGAAAGGCGGTGCGGACAATTACGCCCGTTTGTTCCACGAGGATTTGGCCGATGTAGTGGCGATCCAGTTTGTCCAGGCGGCGGCACAGGCGCTGGTAAATTTCCGTCTGTCTGGTGGCGGCAAGGGCCTGCTCATCCGCGCGTTGGGCGAAGAACAGATAGAGGGCGATAAGCAGCCCGGCTGATGTGAATAAAATTAAGCAGATATTAACCAAAGAATTCACGCCCGATTTCGACCTTTCATACAACTTATAGTATAATTTAACATATTTGACCACAATATACAAGTATTATTTATGTTTTTTTAACCCAAAAGAATACAAATTTCTAAGGTTAATAAATAAAAAGCAAAAATGATAAATATAAGAAATAAAAATTAATTTCTTAGGAATATATTTTATGCAAACGTAACAAACGAAAGTGACCTGCTTTCTGGTGATTCGCGCAAAACCCCTATGTTATCAATGAACAGGAGGAAGGAAAAGGAAGAGGAGCGGGAGAGAAACGGGCAACCGGTGTCTATTTGTTAAAAAACAAACAAAATTGTTTCTGTCAAAAAGAAAACCCCTGTGCTTTAAAGACACAGGGGCAAATGCTTGGTATATTTTTTAACGTATGGCTCGGCCGGACAGGATGTTCTTTTTGAGCAACCTGGAGGCCTGCTTTTTGTTTGCGGCGCCCGGCAGCATGCGCCACCGCCAGTTGCGCCCGCCAATGGTGGAGGGGGTGTTCATGCGGGCGGTGTTATCCAGCTCCAAAATATCCTGCATGGGGTAGATGCACATCTTAGCCCTGCTCATCAGCCCCGCGTCCAGCATGGCGTCGGGAATTTGCTTAAACTCTTCAACCTGCAGCAGCTTTGCCATCAGAGCAAGCTGGTTCTCGTTTTGCTGCTTCAAGAAACCGACCAGGGTGTCGTTGTCGTGGGTGCCGGTGTAAACCACGCAGTTTTCCGGGAAGTTTTGCGGGTAATACTCGCTTGCCGGATCGCCGTAGAAGCCAAACATCATTAGCTTCATGCCGGGATAGCCGCAAAAGTGCAGGAGGTTATACACCCTTTGGCTCATGACGCCAAGGTCTTCGGCAATGACCCTGAGGTTAGGCAGCTTTTCTTTGACGGTTTTAAACAGTTGCCTGCCGGGGGCGGGAATCCACTTGCCCGAACGGGCCGTTTTTTCCTTGGCAGGAATGGAGTAGTAGTTGGCAAAACCGATAAAGTGGTCGATGCGCACAATATCGTACAGCTCGCCCATGCCTTTAAGGCGCTCAATCCACCAAGAAAAGTTGGTTCTTTGCATGTGGCGCCAGTTGTACAAGGGATTGCCCCAGCGCTGACCATCGGCTGAAAACCCGTCCGGCGGAACGCCCGCTATCCTGGTAGGTCTTAAGTTTTTATTGAGCTGGAACATTTGGGGGGCTGCCCACACATCAGCCGAGTCCTCGGCGCAGTAAATGGGCATGTCGCCAAAGATATCGATGCCTTTGCCGTTTGCGTAGGTTTTCAGCGCAAACCACTGCCTGAAAAACAGGTACTGGGTAAAGATGTAGTAATCCACTTCATCTTTGAGCAGGTCCTGATAATGCCACATGGCCGCTTCTTCCCTGTGACGAATGGCCTGGTCGGGCCAATCCATCCAGGAAATGGAGCCGAAATGATTTTTGATGGCGCTAAAGAGGGCATAATCTTCCACCCACGGGCGCTGCTTGCGGAAGGCCAAGATTTCGTCCTGCATTTTCTTGCCGCTATAGGCATAAACTTTGCGCAGGAGGGCATCCTTTTTAGGAACGATAACCCCGTAATTGACCATTTCAGGATGGTCTTCTTCAATCAGCCACTTGAAATCCGGCGGAGTGAAGCCGTCCTTTTCAAGCAGCTCAAAATCGATCATCAGGGGGTTTCCGGCAAAGGAAGAAACGCTTTGGTAAGGCGAATCGCCGTAGCCTGTGGGCGATACGGGCAGAACCTGCCAGATGGACATGCCGCTTTCTTCTAAAAAATCAACAAATTCATAGGCTTCTTTGCCCAGGGTTCCGATGCCACCTTTAGAAGGCAGGCTGGTGATATGAAGTAAAATACCACTTTGGCGCATACAATGACCTTTCTGTTGAGTAGTTATCGCAAAATACAGGAGGAGGCAGGCGGCATGGTAAGCCTTGTGCCATCCAAAACAGGCGCTCCGTTGCCAGCGTCACTTGAGCAATATAATTCGCCCATCAAGCCGATGTCAAGGGTGAGGGTCTGGTCGCCCAAATTATGCATGACAACACAACTCTCTTTATCGTTTGCCACCTGGTAGGCAGCGACAGCTTTTTCGCCCACGTCAAGGTAAGTTAGGCGGCCATTTACCATTTCGGGCAAGGCGGAACGACTTAAAAGCAAGCTGCGGTAGGTGTTTAGCAGCGAGGTTGGGTCGGCATCCTGAATGTCTACGCCTTCCTTTAAGCGTTGCTCCTGGTCGGCGTCCTTAGGGGGCAGGGTGTGTCCAAGCCCCTCCACGTTCCACAGCATGGGCAGGCGCTTGTTTTCGTCCCTGCCGGAGCCCGACATGCCTATTTCTTCGCCGTAATACACAAAGGGCACGCCCGGCTGCCATAGATACAGGGCAGCGGCCAGCTTCATTTTATCTTGTTTTCTGGCCAGGGTGCCCGCTATCCTTGCCATATCGTGGTTGGAAAGGAAGGGGGCATTCTGCGCGCCCGCTGCCGCTGCCACCAGCTTTTCATCAAAGGCGGCCAGTTTCTTTGCGTAGCCCGTGCCATTTTTTTCGCGAATGGCTTTGACAATTTCGCCTGTTGGGCCCGCCCCTTGAAAGTAAAACATGCTGTCAAGCCCGCTTTCATAAAGGGAGAGGATGGTGTTATCATCGCTCCAGGCTTCGGCGACGATGTAGGCATCGGGCTTGTGCTTTTTTACCATATCGCAGAACTTTGTGAGGAATTGTGTATTTTCTTTGGTGTTTTGTTCAAAGTAGTGGATGACGGCATCTAGCCTGAAACCATCCGCCCCGTGGCTGAGCCAAAAAGAGGCAATGTCTTCAATTTCCTTAAATACCTGCGGGTTACCAAGGTTCAGGTCGGGCATGTGCCCGCCAAAAGAAGCCACATACTTCCAGCCTGGAACGCCCGGCACATCAGCCTGGCCGCCATCCTGGCTAAACAGATAATAGTCCACATACGGGTTGTGCGCCTTGCAGCCTTCCTGATAAGGGCAAACATCTTTGCCGCAAGGGGGAATGGCTAAGCTTTTTGTGGCTGACAAAAACCACGGATGCTGGCTGGATGTATGATTGATGACAAAATCCAAAATTACTATTAAGCCGCGTTCATGGCAGGCTCCGGCCAGGGTAGCAAAATCTTCCATCGTGCCGTACTCGGAGGCGATGGCCTTGTAGTCGGTTACATCGTACTTATGGTAGGAGGGGGAGGGGCTGATGGGCATCAGCCACAGCCCGCCTACTGATAACGACTCGATATAGTCCAATTTTTGAATAATGCCTTGCAAATCCCCCATGCCGTCGCCATCGCTGTCGTAAAAGGAGGCGACGAAAATTTCATACATCGGCCTTTCAATAAGCGACAGGGAGAGGGCAGGCATGAGGCACAAACAAAGCAGTAGAGACAGCAGGCGCTTTTTCATCATCCTTTCACCGCGCCGCCGGTGACGCCCTCCACATAGAACTTTTGAATCTTAATAAATAGCAGAGTAATGGGAATGGCTACCAGCACCGCGCCCGCGCAAAAGCGGGTGAAATACTCATAGATGTGTTCCCTTTCCAGCATCTTGTAAAGACCCAGAGCCACCGTGTAGTTTTGGTAATCGTCTTTCATGATGACGGAGACAAAGATAAAGTCCACCCACGGGGCAATAAAGGCGGTGATGGCGGTGTAGACCACAATGGGCTGGGAGGAAGGCAGGATAATCTTCCAAAACACCGTGTTGCGGCTCGCGCCATCAATGGTTGCCGCCTCGTCAAGGGAGCGGGGGATGGTGTCAAAAAAGCCTTTGGGCACAAAGTAGGAAAGCGCCGCGCCGCTTGAATAGACGATAACAAGGGACACCAGCGATTTAGCAAGGCCGATGGCTTTTAAAATGTGGTAGATGGCAATCATACTCATAAAGCCGGGGAACATGCCCAAAATGAGAGTGATGTTCATCAGCGCTTTACGGGAAGGAAAGCGCAGGCGGCTAAAGGTGTAGGATACCATCAGCACCAATACGGTGGTGATAATGCAACTGAAAATGGCCACTACCAAGGTATTCATGTACCAGCGGGGGAAGTTAAACAGCTGCGTTTCGGTAAACAGGCGCCTAAAGTTATCAAAGGTATAGTTTTTAGGCAAAATGTAAGGGGTGTAGGCGCCGGGTTCTTGACGCAGGGCGGTAAGGATAAGCCAAATGATTGGCAGCAGCCACACCGATGCCATGAGGGTAAGGACAATGTATTCTATCGGCTCCCGCATGGCTTTGAGGGTAATAAACAGGCTGATAAAGGCAAGGGCTAAAAATACCCATAGCCCAGCGCCCAAGTCCGACATCATGAAAGAGCCTGCCATCACATCATCCACATTGCGCTTGGCTGAAAGTAAGCACGCGATGCCGAACACCAAGGTGGCAACCTGCAAGAGGGCGGTGAAGATTACATAGTTTTTCTTTTTGACAAATAGCGCGACAAGGCCCATCATGCCGCTTAAAGCCGCTAGGATAAGCAAGGGTTTGCTTTTTAGAATCTGTAAAGCGTTAAATCCGGTAAAGGTGAGATTATCGGCGGGGATATTAAGCCAGGGAAGCAGGAAACTTGCCACCAGCAAAATACCCGATAGCGGCAAAAGCCGCATCAGTGAAGGCACAAGGACAACTCGTTTTTTCATTGGAACTGGTCCTCCTTCCTGGAAGAGCCGGACAGGTTGTAAACAACCAGCGACAGCGAAGCGCAGATAAAGAATACAAAGATACCGATGGTGGAAGCAAGGGAGTAGTTTTGCTTATCCACGGTGAGTTTATATAGCCAGGTTACCAATAGGTCTGTTTTGCCGGCCTGGTAATAGTCGGTTACCAGCGGGCCGCCCTTGGTTAACAGATAAATTACGTTGAAGTTATTGATGTTGCCCACAAAAGAAGTAATCAGATACGGCGTTGTCACAAACAGCATGTACGGAAGCGTAATGCTCCAGAACATGCGGGCAGGTGACGCGCCGTCGATGGCTGCGCTTTCATATAGGTCGGCGGGGATATTCATCAAAATGCCCGAGGTAATGAGCATGGTATAGGGAATACCCACCCAGATATTGACTAAAATAACCGTGATGCGCGCGTTGCGGGCTTTGCCAAGAAAAGAGATATTGTCCGAAATGACGCCCCAGTTTTTAAGCAGGGTATTCAGCGGCCCAAGGTCGTGCAATATCTGGCTCATGAGCATGAGGCTGACAAACTGCGGCACCGCGATGGTAATAACAAAAATCGTGCGCCACATTTTTTTTAGGCGTACGGCTTTGTTATTGATCATAATGGCAAGGATCATGCCGAAAATGTAGTTGGAGAAGGTGGCAAAAACCGCCCACACTAAAGTCCAGCCCAAAATCTTGCTAAAGGTGGACGACCAGAGGGGGTTGCCGTAGAAAATGTTTTTAAAGTTATCAAGCCCCACCCAGGTAAAGAGGTTGCCCGGTGGTTGGTGGTTGGCATCGAAGTTGGTAAAGGCAATGAGCACCATAAAAATGATGGGCAGCACCGTAAAGGCGACCACCATGAGCATGGGCAGGGTTAAAAGGCTTGTGTGGTAGCGCTCGTTTAGTAGGGTTTTCAAGTCATCTAAAAACGAAGGCTGGGGTTTACCTAAGGCGTTTCGTCTTTCACAAAGGTAGCTTGAGCGCAGGTTGGCGCGCCAAATGAAGATAAACCCAACGGCTATCAGCATACTCATCACGCTGAAAAGCAAGATGAGCATGGAGTTGTCTCCGGGAACACGCCGGTAGATCTGCGCGGCCTCGTCCCATACCCTTTGCATGGCTTCCGTGCCCAAGGTGGAAAATTTTACAAGATATTGCTGCGCGAACAGCACCATATACATGATAAAAGCGACTTGAGCCGCAAGGTATAAGAGGCCTTTGATTACTTGGCCGTATCTTAGGCAGCCAAAGCCCATCACCAACATGGAAAGCTTGGTGGAAAAGCCACCGTGCTTGATAATGCCAATTAGGTTAGGGCGTTTGCTGCCGGTTAATGTGTTCCCGATCATCAGGACACCTCCTTTGGGTGTAAAAGAGGGGAACGGCTATTGCCGTTCCCCTAAGAGATGTAAAAATTATTCTGCGGTGATGGCGGCGACCATTTCGTCAAGAAGGGTTTGGATATCCTTGGAATAATCCTTGGCTTCCATGGTGGTGCCGAAGGCTTCCGCGAAATCCCAATAGTTGTTGCCCTTCACGTCTTTCTGGCTGGAGGCAAATTCTGCCTGGGCAGCAAGAGCGGCCAAGGCCACGTTTGCTTTAACCTTTTCGTTGGCGGCCACGTTAATGTTGGCAGGGCCTGCGGCGCGCATTTCAAAGCGCTTCAACTGGTTTTCTTCGCTGGTGAGCCATTCAGCAAGGTCCATGGCTTCCACGGGATGCTGGGTCATGGAGTTGACACCCAGGAACTTGTAGCCGGCAAAGGAGCCCATTTGCACCTGCTCGCCGCCGCAAGTAAAGGTGGGCAGCTTGGTGGCGGCGTAGTTTTCGCCCAGCTTGCCTTGGATGGCATCAGCGTTCCAGGCGCCGGATACGCCGGCCGCGATGGAGTCGCCCATGCCGCCGGTGAGGATGGCATCGTCGCCCGTTAAGAAAGCGGAGTGCGCGGTGAAGGCCTTGATGGCTTCGCCTACCTTAACGCCGGTTTCGTTGTTAAAGTCGCAGGTTTGTTTGCCATCGACCAGCTCAAGCTTGCCGCCTGCGCCAAGGAAGAAGGAAGCGATGTACCAGCCGTTGGAAACATCCATGAACATTTTCTTTCCGGCGGCTTCGCAGGCTTCAAGAATGCCGTCCAGGGACTGTACCTGTTCTTCGGAGATAACGGACTTGTCATAATATAGGAAATAGCCGTTGTCGGCGGTCATGGGGTAGGCATAGACTACGCCATCAACCGAGGCGGCTTCCATGGTGCCTTCGTAGTTTACGGCCATGATGGCATCCAGGTTACGGGTCACTTCGTACAGAGCGCCAGCGTTGACAAAATCATAAATCTGGTCGTCGGGGAAGGCGAACACGTCGGCTGCCGCTTCCGGGTCTTCAAGATAGCGGGCGCGGGCATCGGGTTCACCGACAACACCTAAGGTGATGTCCCATTCTTTATCAGGGTTAGCGGCCACAAAGGCATCAACCATTTCTTGCAGCATGGCCTGATCGTCCTGGGAGCCCCAAACCTTGAGGGTGACTTTTTCAGCTAAGGCAGCGCTTGCAGTCAGCAGCATGCACAGAGCTAAAACGAGAGATAATAGTTTCTTCATATAAGAAAACCTCCTAATTATTATGCGAATTTCCCCTTTTTCAGGGTAAAAAGCGCACTTGTTTAAACGCTCACATTATACGACCAAATAGATAAAATGTCAACTGGAGGGCTTGGCGAACAGAGGATAATGTATTATGATAGAAAGGTAGAAATACGCGGAAAGGATGTAAAAATCGATGAAAAAAGCAATTTGTATTTTGTTTGTCCTAACAATCACGATATCAGGCCTGGCCGCCCCAGCGGCCACAGCCATTCGCGGCTATGATAAAAATGCGGGCTATGTATATGTAAACCTTGGCCGCATGGAGCAGTTGGAAGACGGCACCGTCCTGCCCATCATGTGGCGGGTGCTGAAAGTGGAAAATAACCTGGCCTATGTGTGCAGCGAGTTTATCCTCTTTCCTCACCGCATCCATGGCGATGATAAGGAGTGGATCGCGACGGGAGCTGATTTCAGGCAGACGGAACTATGGGCGCACTTGAATGAGGAATTCCTCTTTGCGCGCTTTACTCCCGATGAGCAAGCCATGATGGTGGATACGCCTGATTTTGGCAAGCTATTTTTACTGACAGCTGATGACCTTAAAAACACGGAACTTGGTTTTGGCACCAACCAGAGCCGCAAGGCCTGGGCCACGCCCTATGCCCTCAAAGACGGCTGGGAAGTTATGTTCCAGTATAACTCCGCAAACGGCAGGCACAGCCCTTACTGGACCATGACCCAGTCCAAAACCGCTCCCTATGGCGCCCTCTGCACCAAGGCGCAGGGCAACCTTGGTTATATCCGTGTGGTGGTTGAAAACGAAGGCTGCCGCCCGGCCATGTACCTTGATTTATCCAAGGTTCAGATACAGGGCGGCCTTGGAACGGCCGAAGCTCCTTTTGAGCTGCAGTTGGTCAATGCCCAATGAACAAGGGAACGCGGCTTGTAGCCCTTCTTCTTTTGCTGCTTGTGTTCATGGTGCCCTCCCTTGCAAGCGAGGCGGTGGATATCACCGACAATTGCACCATCACGTCCAGCTATACCAAAAAGAAGCATACTTCCCTGCATGACGGCAAGTATACTTCCCACTGGGAAACTGAGAAGGATAGGAACCCCTGGCTGGCGCTGGAATCACGCGCGGCGGAAATCGCCAGCCTGTACCTTTGCTTTTCAGAAATGCCGGAAAGCTATGTTATTCAAGTAAAACAGAGCGGCCGCTGGGTGGATTATGCGGCCGGCAATACCGCAATCTACCACGCCTACTACCAGTTTAACCAGCCCGTTTCGGGCGTTCGGGTGCAGGCGCTGGGCGATAAAAAGCAGGTGCTTGGCTTTAATGAGGTGTACGCCTTTTCGCAGGGCGAAAGACCTGACTGGGTGCAGGTCTGGCAGCCCACGGTTTCCAAGGCCGACATCATGTTTCTGGTTGCCCACCCCGATGATGAGCTGCTGTTTTTTGGCGGCGCCATTCCCACCTATGCCGCCGAACGGGGCAAGGACGTGCTGGTGGCTTACCTGACCTACTCCAACAACACCCGCCGCAGTGAAGCCCTTAATGGTTTGTGGACCATGGGCGTGCGCAATTACCCCGTCATCGGGACCTTTCGGGACAAGTTTTCCAAAGGCAACTTTGCCGCAAAGCTGAAAGATGCCTACAAAGTAGCGGGCGGCGAAAACAATGTAGTTGGCTGGGTGGTGGAATTATTTAGAAAATATCAGCCCGAAGTGGTGGTAACGCAGGATGAGTACGGCGAATACGGCCATGCCCAGCACTTAATGGTTGTGGACGCGGCCAAAAAAGCCGTGACGCTTTCCGCAGGTCAAGACTACGCCGATTCCTTAGGCCACGGCGCTTGGCAGGTGAAGAAGCTGTACCTGCACCTTTACCCAAGCAATGCCATTTACATGAACTGGGATGTTCCGCTTTCATCCATGGGCGGCAAGACGGGGCTTGATTTAGCCAAAGAAGCTTACGCCCTGCATATCACCCAAATACCTGCCGGCTTTTCGGTAGAGAAAACGGGTATGGAGTATAACAACACCCACTTTGGCCTATACTATTCCACGGTGGGCGATGATGTTTTGAAAAATGATTTTTTGGAGAACATCCAATAAGGCTTTACTTTTTTGACAGCCGTTGATACAATATCTTTGCGATGACGGAAACAAGTACCCATTGCTTGTGGCCTTTTAGAGAGCGTTCGGCTGGTGCAAGGACGCAGGCGGGCAATCGGGGAATACAATTCCTGAGCAGGACCTTGGTCGGGGTGCGCCCCTTAAAGCGCAAAGCCTTTTGGTTTGTGAGGGGCGCTATGCGCCTGAACAGAGGTGGTACCGCGATTTTACGCCCTCTGCCCTTTGGGGCAGGGGGTTTATTCAATAGAGGAACATGGAGGAAAATGAATGAAAATTTATGAAGAACTGGTAGCCCGTGGTCTAATCGCCCAGGTGACCGATGAAGAACCCATTCGAAAGTTGGTTAATTCTGGAGGGGCGCGCTTTTATATCGGCTTTGACCCGACGGCGGACAGCCTGCACGTGGGTCACTTTATGGCCCTGTGTTTAATGAAACGCCTGCAGCTTGCCGGCAACAAGCCCGTTGTGCTTTTGGGCGGCGGAACGGGCATGATTGGCGACCCTTCCGGGCGTACCGATATGCGCACCATGATGACCAAGGAAGAAATCGACCACAATATTGCTTGCTTTATCAAGCAGATGGAGCGCTTCATCGACTTTGGTGAGGATAAGGCCATTGCCGTCAACAACGGCGACTGGCTGCTGGACCTGAACTATGTGCAATTGCTTCGGGAAGTGGGAGCGCATTTTTCCGTCAACAATATGCTGCGCGCCACCTGCTACAAGCAGCGCCTGGACAGGGGGCTTTCTTTTCTTGAGTTTAACTACATGATCATGCAGGCCTACGACTTTTGGTATCTGCACGAAAATTTCGGCTGCAATATGCAGTTTGGCGGGGACGACCAGTGGAGCAATATGTTGGCTGGTACCGACCTGATCCGCAGAAAAACGGGCGAGGACGCCTATGCCATGACCATTACGCTGCTGCTGAATTCCCACGGTGAAAAAATGGGCAAAACAGGAAAGGGCGCCGTGTGGCTGGACCCTGAAAAGACTTCGCCCTATGATTTTTACCAGTACTGGCGCAATATAGACGATGAAGACGTGATGAAGTGCCTGAAAATGCTCACCTTCATTCCCATGGAGGAGCTAAGCGAAATCGAAAAGTGGGAAGACAGTCGCATCAACGAAAAGAAGGCCCTGCTTGCGCGCGAGTTAACCACCCTGGTGCATGGCAAGGAAGAGGCTGATAAGGCCGAGCAGGCCGCCCTTGCCCTGTTTTCCGGCGAAGGGGACGATGCCAACATGCCTACCACCCAGATTTCAAAAGACCAGCTTGAAGACGGCACCATTGCCGTGATTGATTTACTGGTGCTTTCCGGCCTATGCAAGTCCAAGGGCGAAGCCCGCAGGCTGATTGACCAGGGCGGTGCCATGGTGGACGGGGAAAAGGTGGAAGAGCTGTTCCAAGTGGTGTCGGAAGAAGATTTGCGCAAAGGTGTTGTGCTGAAAAAAGGCAAGAAGGCCTTCCATAAAGTTGTGATGGAATAACCGGATATTAAAAAGGGCTGTAGCGAGTTTGCGTCTTGCTACAGCCTTATTTTTAAGTGAATTGTTTTTGCCACAGAGGCTTTAGGGCGGTGTAGGATAGGGCGGCCACCGTGCAGGTGATGATGATTTCGGGCACCATGAAGCTGCCGTTATAGACCAGCGACCACAGGGCACTGGTCCAGCCCAGCTCGTTTGGCCACAGGGCTTCCCAGACCATATAGCCTGATACAAAGTGGCACAAATACCGCAGTGAAAAGGTAAATACAATGCCTGCTAAAATGGCGGTCAGCTCTTTTTGAAAGGCATTTTTAAACACAGCGCTGAAACCAAGAACGCCAAAGGCGATGAGATAATCCAGCGTAACAATCATAAAAACTTGAAAAGCGCTCTGTGCGTACTGGACGTTGGAGAGGCCAAGGACCATCTGTAAAAGGCCGTGGACCAGGGCAGATAAAAGCCCCCACCTGGTGTCCCAGCGCCAGGTAACCAGTACCAAGGGCAGGCTGGAGGCGATGGTGATGGAGCCGCCCAGCGGCCAGGGACCGCGGAAAGACAGTTCGGACAGGACCGTGGCAATGGCTAGCATCAGGGCCGTTTCCACAAGACGTTGAACGGGTTTTGTGCGGGTAAAGTGGTTGTTAGACATGAGAATCTCCTTTCTTTTGGGAAAGGCGCAAAAGAAAAAGCTCTGCGGAAAGCAGAGCAATGGGCTTTTGTCGCTTTCCTACGCCGGCATTATCCGGATCAGGTTCAAGGGTTCTGATATTCATCAATCTCAGCCGGCTTAAAGCCAGCACCCCTGTCGGTCGCCCGACAACCATAGTATAGTCAAGTTTGCTTTACAGGTCAAGCCTTTACGGTACCTTTCAAATTGTGGTAAGATAAAGCCTATGAAGAAAGTTGTTTCAAGGACGGATGTTGTAATCATTGCCCTTTGCCTAATCTGCGCTCTGGGTATTTTTTTCTATGCAAAACCGCACAAAACCGAAGTTCAGGAAGCGGGCTATGTGCGCATACAGGTGGGCAATCGCTTCTATCGTATGCTGCCTTTAAGTCAGAACGGTACTTTTCCCATTGTTCAGGGCAAGGGCAAAATTAACGTGGTGGAAATAAAAGACGGGGCTGTGTTTATGCAATCTTCCACATGCGACAACCAAAACTGCGTGCATCAAGGCGAAGTGACGCTGGAAAACCGCCAGACACGGCCGCTGTTCCATGCTATTGTTTGTCTGCCCAACCAGGTGCTGGTGGAGCTATTGCTGCCTGAAGAAGTGCGCGCGGAGGAAATGCCGTGAGAAATACCAAAAAAACGGCGCTTGCCGCCATGCTGCTGGCGGTGATGATGATCCTTGGTTACATCGAAAGCCTGTTTCCCATCGTAGGCATGCCCGGTATGAAAATCGGGCTCTCAAACAGCGTATTAATGCTAAGCCTCTATTGGCTGGGTATTCCTTTTTCTTTTATGCTGATGCTTGGCAAGGTGGTTTTAACGGCTTTTACCTTTGGCAGCCTGCAATCCATGCAGTACGCTTTGGCAGGCGGGTTACTTTCCTTATTGGTGATGATGGCGGCCATGAAGTTTTTGCCTTCTGCCACCACCATCGGGGTAGGTGTACTGGGCGCGGTGTTTCACAACATCGGGCAAGTGGGCGTTGCTATGCTGCAATTGCAAACGGGTGCCCTTGTCTATTACCTTGCGATTCTGATGTTAGTGGGTATTCTAACAGGCGCCTTGACCGGATACATAGCGCGGGGCCTGATTGACAGGCTGCCCAAGCGCCTACTTTTATAAAATCATTCAATCAAAAAAGCACCTTCCGATACAAGCGGCGGGTGCTTTTTAATGCTGATTTCTTCTAATCCAGTTTTTGATAAAGGGTGTGAGCAACAGCTCACTGACCAAGGCATAGCCCTTGTTGTTAGGATGCAGGCCGTCCAAGGTCATCTGCTCAAAATCGTAGCCTTGAATGTTTGTAAGGTCCAGTACCGGATAGTGAAAGGTTTTGGCGACCAAACGAATGGCTTGGGAATAATCTTGAAGCTTTAAGCCCAGGGCGTTGAGCTTGTCCTGGTCATGGCATGGCAGGGGCGTAAAAAAGAGCAGGGTGCCTTTGGGGTTCTCCCTTTGCATCTTTTGAGCAAGGAAGCTTAGGCTGCCGTAGACGGTTTGAATATCGCAATGAACAGGATTTAAGCTTCCAAGAGGGCTTGGGGCATGAAAGTCGTTTACCCCCGCTGCGACGCAGACAAGCTGATAAGGGCTAAAATCAAGGGGCGCCGCCACCGCCGGAACGGAGGGGACAGGGGAGCGCGGGGCATCTCTTAGGCAGGAGCCGCTCACGCCCTCGTTTTGAACAAAATCAAAACCCGCTTCTTTGATATAGGAGGGGTAGCCCTTTTGTATTTCTTCGGGGCCGGACTGTGTCAGGTGCCCGTCGTACCAAACGATGCTGTCGCCCAGCATCAGGCACTTAAGACTTTTTGCCATGACGCTTGGGGAAAAGCGAGCGGTTGGTGGTCCTGCGGGCAAGGCTTGTGCCAATGCTTTGTAAAATGAAGGTGATAACAAGAAGCACGATCACGCACACATTGACAATGTCCTGATTGTTCTGGCTTTGGCCGTAGTTGATGGCGAATGAGCCGATGCCGCCGGCGCCGACTGCGCCCGCCATGGTGGTAAGACCAATCAAACTGATGGCGGTCACGGTGGTCACGCGAATGAGCTCCGGTACAGCTTCAGGCAGGTAGACCCTAAAAATAATGCCCCAGGTGCCTGAGCCCATGGCTCTGGCGGCTTCGATCTTGCCGGCCGATACGCTGGAGAGGGCAACCTCTACCTGGCGGGTGTAAAAAGGCACTGTACCAAAGACAAGCGGGATGATGGCGCCCTTAACGCCAATGGCTTTTCCTACCACCGCGCGGGTTAAGGGAATGAGGAAAATAAGCAAAATAACAAAGGGGATGGACCTAAAGACGTTAACAAAGGTATTGGTCACCTGATACACCACCCTGTTTTTGCTGATACCGTCTTTTTTGGTGACCACCAACAAAATGCCAAAGAACAGGCCGATAACAAAGGCAATGGAGCCGGCCTTCCAAAACATTTCAACGGTGGCTTCCATGCTTTGAATAAACCGGTCCTGGTATTTGTACAGGTTAGGCGTCCACTGCTTCATCAACGCGTCCATCTTTGAGCACCTCCACTTTGATATTATAGTCGTTAAAATATTGCAAACCTTTTTGGATGTTCTCCGGGCTTCCCGAAAGTACGCCGATGATGCCGCCAAAGGGACAGTCGTGCAAAAACTCCACGTTGGCAAGGATGATATTGAGGTTAATATCGGCTTTTTTGACAACGCTGGTTAACAGGTGTTCGCCTACCGTATCCTTTTGGAACTGCAGCTTGACGAGTACCTGGCCTTTTTTTACCTGGACCAGTTCGCTGCCTTCGCTTAAGAGCTTGTCTATCTTGCCAAGGGGCGAGGCGGAGGAAATGAATTTCTTGGTAATATTGGCCTTAGGTGAAGCGAAAATGGAGTAAACGTCGCCTTCCTCGACTACCCGTCCGTCTTCCATCACGGCTACCCTATCGGCAATGGCTTTAATCACGGCCATTTCGTGGGTGATGATCACAATCGTGATGCCCAGTTTGCGGTTCAGGGTTTTCAGCAGCCTCAAAATGGATTCGGTCGCGTCGGGGTCAAGGGCGCTGGTGGCTTCGTCCGACAAAAGAATCTTGGGGTTTGCCGCCAGCGCGCGGGCAATGGCCACCCTTTGCTTCTGGCCGCCGGACAGCTGGTCGGGGTATACGTCAATCTTGTCGGTGAGGCCCACCAGCTGCAGCAATTCTCTCACCCTTTTATCGATTTCGCTTTTGCTGCGCCCGGTATATTTCAGGGAATACGCGACATTGTCATAGACAGTAGACCTGTCCAGGAGGTTAAATTGCTGGAAAATCATGCCGATTTGGCGCCTGAGATTGCACTGATCTTTGGCTGTCATTTTCTGGCCGTTTTTGTAGGGAACACCGTTTTCAAAAGAAATGGGGGTATCCCCGGCAATGGTCATGGTGCCCGAATCGGGTGTTTCCAATAAGTTGAGGCACCTTACCAAGGTGGATTTGCCAGCCCCTGAATACCCGATAACTCCGTAGACGGTGCCCTGCTCGATGTGTAGGGATACATCCTGCAGGGCGTCAACGTTTCCGCTGTCAAGGACAAAGGTTTTGTTCAGGTTGGAAATCTCAATCATGGTGAAGGTGCCTCACTTTATTTGATATAGGGTTGCTTGGATTATTTGGCGCCGGCCGCTTCCTTGATGGCGTCAATGGAATCAAAGTTATTGGAATACAGGGTCAGCGGGGCAATATAGGTATCGCCGAGAATAACCAGATCATAGCCGTTGGCGTTGATTTCACGCTGCAGGTAGGCCTTGTGCTGGAAGGAATTCAGGTTGATTTCGCCGGCATTCAGGGCATCGTTGGGCAGATTGTAAGCATCAAAGACAACCAAATCAATATAGATGTTCGCGCCCTGATCGTCAAGCACTTTTTGTGCGGCAATCCAGTGGTCGTTTTGGGTACCGCAGACACCGACGAAAACGGTGGTTTTGCCTTCGGGATTGGAGCGATAGGCGGTAATTTCTTCCACTTCTTCTTCAGTGAGGGTCAGATTCCCGTCGTATTCAAAGGCGGGATAGAAGGCTTCTTCATAGCGAATAAGCATGTATTCGGCCACCAGCTGGCTTTGGAAGGCATCGACAATCGTTTTGTAGGTTTCGTTGTCCTTGTCGGCGGTGCGGGCAACGATGATGTTGATGCGGGGGTTGTCGCCGCCTTCGGACTGTTTTTCAATGAGCAGGCCGTCACGGGAGGGGACAAGGCCGACAGTGGTTGCGTAGGTACCGTTGATGGTGGCGCCAGCCAAGTCTTCAAGCACGGAGGGTAGGGTGTTGGCAGCCAAAGGAACGATTTCGATGTCGTAGAGGTATTCAGTGATGTCGGCAATTTCGGGGGTGTAACCGGCTTCGGGGTCAACTTTAATAAAGCCGGCCGTTTCAAGCAGCTTGATGCCGCGGGAGAGGTTGGTGCCGTCATCCGGGATGCCGATTTGCAGGGTTTCTGCGGAAACAGAGGCAAGGGACAGGACAAGCAGGGCGGCCAGGATAAGAGATAAGGCCTTTTTGGTAAAGTTTTTCATGGTGTTTTCCTTTTTATTTCTTAATTATTATGTTGATCGGTTTAAAGATGAAGTGATTTTTGAATGGTCACATTCGATCCTTTGCCCCGATGGGCGCTTTTTTCAACATGGCTTTTCTTCCTTTCAAAAAAATAAGGACAGCCTGTGCTGTCCTAACGGAAGGAGTGGTGGTTTTTATCCGCCAATACAGACACACGGCAAAAAGTCGGTCATGCACATCTGCATGCCGCGCATCATCATCATGACGGAACGATTGACCATGAGTCTGCCTCCTTTGTTAAGATTGAAGTTATACTAACACAGCGCTTGAATAGCTGTCAAGGGCGAATTGTACGGAACTTGTATTTTGTGGGCGAGTATTTCACTTTTCCCAG
>CAYFTJ010000021.1:22875-25074 GCA_964346155.1 uncultured Oscillospiraceae bacterium | reverse complement strand
CAGACTTTTTTAAATCCAGCAATGTGGATGGCGGCGATGAGTGGAATGAGCGGCTCATCGCCCACTACCAGCATTCCATCCCCGGACTGAACTAAGTGAGGCATAATATGATGCGTGCCGGATTTGGCAAATGGGAAATCACACCGCCTATTGGCGTGGAACTGGCGGGCTATGGTTATTATCTGAACCGCAGTGCGCTATCCGTTCGGGATCCGCTTTATGCCCGCGCAGTATTGCTGGAGACAGACAACATGCGCTCGCTCCTCATCTCCTGCGATCTGCTGGGTTTAAGCAAAGCTGTATGTGCGGAAGTTTTCAATTATGCAGAAAAACTGGGCATTTTCGCTGAGCACGTAATGATTGTCAGTACCCATACCCACACCGGCCCCACAATCAAGTACCACGAGGGCTGTGGTTTTGTGGATGACGCCTACGTAGCAACGGTTGGCGGATTGATCTGCCGGGCAGTAGATGAAGCTTTAGCAGACCTTGCAGAAGTCACCGCCCTTCACCAGGCTTTTTCACCCTTTGAGGGCGACCATATTTACAATCGCACCGTTGCCGTTGGGCAGGTAGACCGCTTTGTTCGCGGCTTTACACTCACTCGCTTCGACACGGCTCCGATTTGTTTGATCAATGCAGCCTGTCACGGCGTATTCCGTGGTCGAGACACAGCGGTTTCCGCAGACTTTGCGGGCGAAATCAACCGGCTAATGGAAGAACAAGGTGTTCACTCCATTTACCTTAACGGGCTATGCGGGGACATTGACCCGTACAAACCCACCGATACACGGCTTAAAGAATTTGCCAGCATTGTCGTCAACGCCTTCACCGCACAATCTCAACCCTTGCCGCTATCCTCAGAAGCGGGAAATTTCCTTTTTATGCTAAAGCTCACCTCAGTAACAGAAAAAGAAATTCGAGATGCAGCAAAACAGGCGGTGGAAATTGCCGGTGGTGCCGAAAAACCCGCTGCCTGTGTAGCCCTAACTTGGGAAAAAGAAATGCTGGCCAAGCTTACCCAATTACAGGATACCGAAGAAATCACCATCAAGTATCTGCTACTTGGCGGTGTTCCAATATTGGCTTTTCCCTTTGAAGGATTCACAATGATTGGTCAAAAAGTCCGAAACATCACCGGCCGTCAGGACAGCCTGATGCTGGGCTGCGGCGAAGAACTATTGGGCTATCTACCCACCCGTGATGACATTGCCCGCGGGGCATACGCAGCGCTGGAATCCACCTTCCTATACAAAAGACTGCCGGTCATGCCCGGCGAAGCAGAGCGCCTAGGTCAGGAAGCAGGGTATATGTTAAAGGAGATCCTCATATGAAACCTATTGTCTTATCATCCATCCGTAAACAGAATCTGCGTAAGGTGCTTGACCTTTTGACCTTGGCTCCAGCTATGACCCGTCAGGAGTTGGCGGAGGCTTCGGGCCTAAGCCAAATGACGATAACCAATCTGGTGGAGATACTTAAGAAGCAAAGCGTCCTCCACCAAACAGTTGTGCCGCGGGATGAAAACAGCCGCCATCCTCAGGGCCGCAGAGCAAGAGCCCTCTCGCTGAGCGGCGATCAAAAAGCTTGGCTCATCGTGGATATTTCCAGCCGTCAATTCAGTATGACACTGATTGGCTTTGATGTAGAGATTTTGATGGAAATCCACGATAATCAGCAAGGCGAATATTTACAGCGACTGGAATCTTTCCTGTGCGAAGATGGAATTCGTGTGTTAAACGCTCTTTCCGGGCGGGAGTTGCTGGGAGTCGCCATCATCACTCCTGGCCCGTATGAAATCAGTAGCGATACGGTAAACAACCAGCGTCTACCACAGCTCAACCTGGTACGCATCAAGGAGCTGTTTCATCGCTGTCTTGGTCATTACGAATACTATGTAGATGAAGACGTCAAGTTTGCTGTACGTTCATTTTTCGATCCGATTGTGCTAAACCAATGTGAAGTACTATATTGCCTCTATATTGGCGAGGGCGTTGGCGGCGCAGCGGTTCACCGCGACAACATGCTACGCGGTCTCAATGCAACCGCTGGCGATGCAGGCCGCCTGATTGATCGGCAAGGTGATATTTATGAAAGCCGCTTAAATACAGAGGCTTTTCTGCATCTGCTGGATGTTCCCGTATCCCTTCCGCCGGAGGAGCTGCAGGAAACACTGCAGCGCATCGCTGCGGATCAACC
>CAYFTJ010000021.1:0-22865 GCA_964346155.1 uncultured Oscillospiraceae bacterium | reverse complement strand
GCTTCTGTCTTAGAACATATGGCCTCAATTGCAGCGGAAATGCTCCACGGTGTGCTATGGATACTTGACCCAACCCATATCATTATCGACTGTGTTTATGCCCAGCCTGACAGCAATTCCTTCGTTCAGATGGTGGAAAAGCATCTAACAAAGTTGTATCAAGATGAAACACGCATCCTGCCCCGTCTGTATCCCTGCTCTTCAGGTGTCAGCAGCGTGCTGCGTGGCGCAGTTCGAGTGCTTCAAAAGGCCTGGCTTGACCGCATCTTGATGTGAATAATTAGGCTCTACTGAACAATACCTACTTCTGCACATACCCTTACATTGAAAACCTTAACCAGGCTCATCACCGCTAATCTTCTGCAACGAATTGGCGCTTGAAGCACCCTTCGAAAAAGCACAAAAAGAAGCTCTTTCATGCGCCTCCTTGGTACAGAAAATTAGTGATGATGAGCTTGCTTACAGTTTTCGGTGCAGGAACAAAATTGAAAACGATTATTGTTCAGTAAACCCTATTTACTGATTCGGAAAGAGCTGGTTTTTATAGGTCCCCATATATAATATGAATAGAAAGAGGTGGATTATGCTCTATATAAGTAATCTTTTTTCCGGGATAGAAAGCGGGCTGAATGATCCCCAAGCTCTATTGGACACAGTGGCCCCTTTTCATGATCAAGTCGGAATCGAATTTTTTCTTCATTATCATGATTTGTATTATCGTAGACAGGCAGAGGAAATCCACAAGTGGATTGGACAGTTACCGCGCACGGTACACGGCCCATTTATTCAAGTTGAAGCAACAAGCCCTTCCGGGTCTGAAGGGCAAAAAAACTTGTTTGCAGCATATGAGTGGGCTTTTACTGTTGCCGAATCCCTTGCTATTACAAAACCACTCGATGTCCACCCAAACCTTTAGTTTTCCACTCCCTCATCCTCCCCTTCCGGTAGCTCCAGCGGCGCGACTTCTTCCACATCCCGCAAACGGCGGACAATAGTACGGGTGCGTTTGGTAGCGGTTTCAATGGAATCGCTGGCTTGCCTTAACTTCATGAGGGATTTCTCAAGCAGGTCTCCAAAGCCCAGGAGGTCTCGCTTGGCTTGCCCCAAAAGCTGCCAGGCTTCGCTTGAGCGCTGCTCAATGGCGAGAGTTCGAAAGCCCATTTGGAGGGAGTTAAGCAGCGCATAAAAGGTCGAAGGGCCGGACAATACCACACGCAAATCCCGCTGGATTTTCTCGGTTGTGTCACCCAGTTGCAGCGCCTGAGCGTACAGGCCTTCAAGCGGCAGGTACATGACCGCAAAGTCGGTGGTATAGGGCGGCTGGATATATTTTGAAGAAATGCGCTCGGCCTCCCTGCGCAGCAAGGTTCCAAACTCTTTTTTGGCAGCCTCAAAAGCTTTCTGATCACCAGCATCCTGCGCTTCCACCATTCTCGTGTAAGATTCAATGGGAAACTTGGCGTCAACCGGTAAGTATAGCAAATGCTCTTCAGTCTTGCCGGGCAGCTTGATTGCGTATTCCACCCGCTCTTGGGTGTTTGGGCGAACCGCTACGTTCTGCTCGTACTTGTCGGGCGGCAAAGCCTCGCTGATTAAGGTGCCCAGCTGCATTTCACCCCAAATACCACGGGTTTTAACGTTGGTCAGCACCTTTTTCAGATCGCCCACACCGCTGGCCAGGGTGCGCATTTCGCCAAGACCTTTGTATACCTGCTCCAAACGCTCATTCACCAAGGAAAAGCTTTCGCCAAGGCGTTTATTCAGCGTCTGCTGCAGGCGCTCATCCACCGTCTGGCGCATTTGGTCCAGCTTTTCGGCGTTTTCTTTTTGCATTTCGGTAATGCCGCGGTAGAGGGTGTCCCTTAAGCGTTCCACCTTTTCGTCATTGGCCGTCAGTCGATTTTGCAGGGTAGTATTTAGCTGACGCATTTTTTCGTCATTATTGTTCAGGTGCATGGCAAGCGACTGGGTCAGGGCAAGCATCTTTTCTTCCTGCGACTTGGCACCTGCATCAAGACGCTGGCCTAGAGCCTCTACCCGCGCCGATACCTGCATGCCTTCATCTCTTAGGCGTGCCTGCATTTCCATTCTTTCCTGCGCGGATGCTCCTTGCATTTGATGCATGGCTTCCTGCCACTGATAGGCAGCTTGATTTTGGCTTTCTTCCTGAAAACGGGTCATGCGTTTTTCGGAATTTCGCACAATCAACAGCACAGCAATCACAAGCAAGGCCAAGAAAAAAAAGGCGGGAAAAAGTAGATTTTGATCAAGCATGACTTTTCCCCTCCCGGTGGTGCTGGTAGCATAAGCCCATATAGCGGATGTCCTGTTGGTTGTCAATCAGCACCTGTTCGCCCTCCCTGATCACATTGCCGTCTGGGTCTACACGGGTGTTCATCGTTGCCTTTTTTCCGCACCAACAAAGGCCGCCGGGCACTTCCTGTATGTCTTCCGCCAGACGAAACAGCGCGGCCGAGCCCGGGAAAAATTGGCCCATAAAGTCCGTGCGCAGCCCATAGCAGTAAATTTCCAAATCACAGCTTAAATCGGCCAATTCCTGCACCTGTTCAGGGGAGAGAAACTGCGCTTCATCAACCAACACAAACTGAAAATCATTGTGCGCCCGCTGAATGGCCAGCCAGTTGAGCTGCTCTTGAATAGAGTGATCAGGCTGCAAAACAATCTCCGCCTTAGCCTGAAGGCCTACACGGCTATAAACAATATCGTGCTCGGCTCTTGTGTCGATGGCCGGCTTCAATACTGCCACTTTGAGACCCAGCTGCTGCAAATTGTAGCGCTGCATGAGCAGTTGAGCCGTCTTTGACGACCCCATCACTCCATAATAAAAATGCAGCACTTACATTTCCCTCCTGCCTTCAAGGGCTTTGAGTAAGGTCACTTCATCGGCATATTCAAGGTCGCTGCCGATAGGCACGCCATAAGCAATGCGGGTAACGGTAATGCCCATGGGTTTAATCAGCCTTGCAAGGTAGCTTGCCGTCGCCTCGCCCTCGATGTCGGGGTTGGTAGCGATAATCACTTCCTTCACCTGACTATCTGCAAGGCGGGTAATCAGTTCTTTGATGCGGATATCCTCCGGCCCGATATGATCCATGGGCGACAGCACGCCATGCAGCACATGATACAGGCCACGATAGTCGTGAATGCGCTCCATGGCCGCCACGTCTCTTGGCTCTTTAACTACGCAAATGGTGCTGGTGTCCCTTTTATAGTCAGCGCAAACCTGGCACTTTTCACCAGTTGAAAAGTTGCCGCAGTCTGAGCACAGCTTTAAATTCTCCCTGCCTTCCATGAGCGCCTTAGCAAGCCTCAAAACATTTTCTTTGGGCTGCGAAGCCAAAAAATAGGCAAGGCGCTGAGCGCTTTTTCGGCCGATGCCGGGCAATTTGCCCAGTTCATTGGCCATTTGTTCAATGGGATTTTGCATTAAAACAGACCGCCGCCTCCCATGGGCGCAATAGAGGAAAGACGCTCGTTTTTATCGCTTTCCATCGCCCGAAGGGCTTCGTTGACGGCCGCCAAAATCAGGTCTTCCAGCATTTCCACATCATCGGGATCAACGGCTTCGGGCTTAATGCTAAGGTTGGTCAGTTCGCCTTCGCCGTTCACCGTGCAAGAAACCATACCGCCGCCTGATGTGGCCTCATATTCTTTTTCAGCCAATTCTTCCTGAGCCTTGGCCATTTCCGCCTGCATTTTTTGCGCCTGGCGCATCATCTGCTGGATGTTCATTCCTCCGCCAAAGCCGCCAAAGTTGCGTTTCATTGTGTGTTTCCTCCTAAAATATCATTTAAAAATTCGTTCACTGTATCAAGATATTCTTGCGTGCCTTCCGCGATTGCCCGGCCATGACCGGCTCCCGCAATAGACAAGGCACGCTTTTTTCCACCGTGAGCCTGATAAAGTTTGTCCATCATCGGGTAGGGCACAAAACTGTCTTCTTCCCCATGGATAAACAGCATAGGCACTTTACAATCAGCCAATTCTTTCACGCAGTTTGTCTTGGCAAGGCTGCCGCCAAAAAGGCGAATCATGGGACGGGCCAAAACAAAAAAGAAGTCTTCAAGTGCCGGCGGGATGTTTTTGTTCGTTTCTCTGGTAAAGTGGCGCATCTCTTCCTCCATGGAAGAAAACCCGCAATCTTCAATGCAAGCGGCAATCCTTTGCCCGGCATCACAGGACAGTAACATGGCAACCGCTGCTCCCATGCTGCGGCCAAAGACAATAGACGGTTTAGGCGCCAGGCTTTCCAGCACCCCAAGCCACTGCATGGCATCCTTTCGCTCACGCGCGCCAAAAGTGCAGTACTTGCCTTCACTTTCACCCATAGCTCTCTGGTCAGGGCAAAGAACGGAAAAGCCGTTGTCATACAGCATTTTGATTTCCGCATAGTAATATTCCTTGCGGTCGGTCCAGCCGGGAAAAACCAGCGCGCCGCCCCTTGGATTAGGGTGGGCAATAAAGACTGCTGTCAGCTTCCATCCATCAAAGGAAGTAATACGGTGAGTTTCTTTATGAACCTCACCCAGCCACTTCGTGGCTTCTTCAAGGTAAGGATAACCTTCATCAAAGTCCCTGACAACTACCCCGATAGGACCGTCCGGGGCAGTTGTTTTTCGCATTTGCAAGCTGCCTTTAACCTTTAAATAAGCAAAGAAAACGATCAGCGCCAAAGGTATCAAGGCGCCTATGATTGCTATCCTTAAAATACCTTCCATTCCTGCTCCTCCATTCTACAATTCAGCTATTTGAGTATATCATTCATCGCACCCGATGGCAAACCAAGCGCATTATTTTTTATGATATTCAATGGAGTATTTGGAAACAGGGCTTCCTTTGCCTAAGGGAGTAAATGATACGTATCCGTCTTTTAAAGAAACGGTACCGGTAGAGCCTACCGCCTCCCCTTTTTCAAGTAGAATTTTAACCAGTTTTTCCGTCATGTTGGGGCCGCCTGAACGCTCAAAGCCCGTTTTCCACAAGGTAAACTTACAGCCCGTGCGCCAGTTTTCACAGCCAAAGGCCTTCTGGTTTTCAACTACTTTCCCGCCGCACAAGGGACATTTAACACCGGCAACGGCTTTTACTTTAGCCGTCCCTTTCCCCCGCGCTTCCTGTTCAAAAACGGTTTTAAGTTCGCCGGTCTGCGCGCTGGTCACAAGGTAGCTGGACAGGCTGCGTATGCCCTGCATGAACCTGCCCGTTTCCCGCTTGCCTTCAGCAATTTCACTAAGCGCCTTTTCCCACTTGCCGGTTAAGACGGGCGAAGCAATATCTTCAGGCACAATGCGAATGAGCTTGATACCCTTTTCGGTCGGGTGGATACTCTTTCCCTTTCTTTGGGCATAGCCCACCTTGATCAGCCTTTCGATAATGGCAGCCCTGGTGGCGGGTGTACCAAGGCCAGAGCCTTTCATGGATTCCCGCAGTTCTTCCTCTTCAATGTCCTTGCCGGCATTTTCCATGGCCGAAAGAAGGCTGGAATCGGTATGCGGGCTTGGCGGCTTGGTGCTGTCCTGTTTTAGTTTGACCGCCTTGACAATCACAGTATCCCCCACACTTACCTTGGGCACCAAGGATTCCGTTTCCTTTTTCCCGGGCCTGTCAGTCACTTTCCAGCCAATAACCAAAATGGTCTTGCCCGTTGTTAAAAAGTGCTGGTTTTCACAAACGGTAATGACTTTCACCTGCTCAAATTCATGGGCAGGATAAAAAACGGCCAGGAACCGGCGGACAACCAGATCATACAGTTCGCTTTCGTCCTTGTTCATTCGATCGGTATTGGTTTTTTGGCTGGTGGGTATGATGGCATGGTGGTCGGATACCTTACTATCGTCATAAATGCGCTTGGTGAAAGCCAGCTTTCCAGCCTTTCTTGGCACATTGTTCACCAATTCATCATACTGCGGCGGCAACAAGCCCATGGTTTTATCGACTACTTTAACCATATCGTTAGGCAAGTAACGGGAGTCGGTACGGGGATAGGTGATAGCCTTGTGTTTTTCATAGAGGTTTTGCGCAATTTCCAGCGTTTTTTTGGCTGTGAAGTTAAGCAGGCGGTTGGCGTCCCGCTGCAAGCTGGTCAAATCATATAAAAGGGGTGAAACTTCACGCTTCTGCTCTTTTACAATGTCCTTGACGGTCGCCTGCTTTTTCCGAACACTCTGGGCAATCGCTTTGGCGGTCTCTTCATCGGCAATACGGTGTTTTTTATTGTCTTCGCAGGCAGGGTCAAACCACTGCCCCAAGTAGTCGCCAAAATCCGCCGTCAAAGTAAAATAGCTTTCAGGAACAAAGGCGGCGATATCTTCCGCCCGCTTCACCAGCACCGCTAAAGTCGGGGTTTGCACCCTGCCGATGGAAAGCAGGGCATTGTACCTGAGGGTATAGGCCCTGCTTGCGTTCATGCCCACCAGCCAGTCTGCCTGGGAGCGGCACAGTGCGCTTTGATACAAACCATGATAGGCGCTATTGGGTTGTAAGGTGTCAAAGCCTTCTTTTATAGCGGCATCGGTCATGGAGCTGATCCACAGGCGGTCCACGGGCTTTTTACAGCCCGCCTTTTCATAAATCAGGCGGAAAATCAGCTCACCCTCCCGCCCGGCATCCGTCGCGCAAATGATACACTCGGTATCCTTATCGTTCAGCAGCTTTTTAACCACCGCGTACTGCGATCTGGTTTTGCTGATCACCTTGGTGGGAATGGTTTCAGGGAGGATGGGCAAATCCTCCATCCGCCACTTTTTATAGCGCTCGTCTATTTCTTGGGGCTCACACAGCGTAACCAAGTGACCAAGCGCCCAGGTTATCGTATATTGGTCGCCCGCGATGTAGCCGTCGCCCGATTTTTTGCACCCTAAAACACGGGCAATATCCCTTGCCACGCTGGGCTTTTCCGCAACAACTACAATCATGAATGCTCCTCTTTCCTAAGTTCAAGATAAAATAAGCGTCGGTTCGTATGAGACACCCGCTTTACCGCCCTTTCTCGCATCAACTAAAACAAGGTAAGGCGGCTTGTGCGGCAGGCTTTGCACAAATTGTACTCGCTTGATCTCAAGGCCATTGTTTTGGCAGGCCTTGGCAAACAAAAAAAGCAAAGACGCCGGGCACATGCTCACAAGCCGTCCCTTTGGCTTTAACAAGCGATGGGCAGCTTTACACAAGTCATCGTAAGAAAAGCCTGCCTGAGTGCGGGCAAGCAGATGTTTGTCCACCTGCTCCGACTTACCATAAGGTGGGTTTGATACCACCGTATTATAAAGGCAGTCGCTTTCAAATGTTCGAACATCGCTGCAGAAAGCCCGCACATTGGTTTGAAAGCCGTTTAAAACAATTCCTTCTTCCAAAAGCAAAACAGCGCCTTCATCAATTTCAACACAATCAACCAAAAGATTGCTATCTTTGCCCAGCAACAAAAAAGCCAATGCTCCGCTTGCGGCGCCGATGTCCAAAATCCTCTGCCCCTTTTTGAGCGGAACAAAGCGGGACAGCAAAACCGTATCGTGCCCATAGGGGTAGACGCCTTCATCCATTACCACACGGATGCCTTGTTCCAAATCCTCATATCGTTTCATATAAATGGATACAAAAAAATGCCGCGCACGCGCGGCAAGGGTGTTCATGAATTATTGTTGCTCAGGTGCGCCAACGGGGCAAACATCGGCACAGGCGCCGCAGTCGATGCACTGATCTTCGTCAATCACAAAGATGCCGTCGCCTTCAGAAATGCATTCCTGGGGGCACTCGCTCGCGCATACGCCACAGCTGATGCAAGCATCAGAAATCTTATAAGCCATAATCCAAACCTCCTTTATTCACGCAGCTGCGTGCTATGGGCTATTATAGACCATTTACAAAAATTCTGCAAGGGTTAATCAAGGAAAAGAGGCAAAAGCTCCTTGGGACAGTCAACAAAATACTTGGGAGCAGCAGTTTTTAACATCTCCTTGGTTTGAAAACCCCAAGTAACAGCCACTGATTCCAGGCCCAAATTGTGCGCCGTTTGCATATCGGTAACGGTATCCCCCACGTACCAAACGTCCCAGGGAGAAAAGCCTAACTTTTCAAGCGCCATCTTGCCTAAAGTCGGGTCGGGCTTGATGGGCAGGTTGGCCACCCGTCCTTGAACGTGGGCAAAAGAGATTTCAGGGAAATAGTAGCTCACGACGTTTTTAACATCCGAATCGTCCTTGTTGCTTAAAACAATCAGCTGCATGCCCCTTTTCTCAAGTTCTTGCAGCGTTTCAACGATACCCTCATAGGGCTTGGTATCCACCCTTGAATGCTGGGCGTAGTAGGCACGGTACTCTTGATATACCTTATCCAGCTTGCTTTCATCCCCCAAAAGGGCGCGCTTGGTTAGGTTGACGGCGCCGTCGCCGGTAAAAAGCTTGTACGCTTCCAACGGATGCGGCTTGTATCCGTTATCTATAAGAACCTTGTTCATCGCCCCGCCGATATCCGGCAGGGAATTGATGAGCGTTCCGTCCAAATCAAACATGGCTGCTTTTTTCATTCCATTATCCTCCCGGCGACCATTATACCAAAAATAGCCGATTGACACCATCCCGCAAAGCGCCTATACTGCTTTTGGAGGTAAGCAAATGAAAAAACTTATTCCCGTATTTTATGTTTTAGCCCTTATTTTATCAGCCGTTTTGGTCTTTTTTGGCGTAAAAAGCATGAAAGAAGCCAAAAGGCTGGATGAAACTTACGCTTATGAAGCGTCCATCACCCCCACGGCAAGCATCGCCCCGCCCTCTCTGTTCGCGCGGCCAACGCAAGCGCTCTTGCGCGTCGGCTCCGCCAACACGGAAGTCAAGCGCCTGCAAGAAAAACTGAAAGAGCTGGGCTTCTATCAAGGCGAAGTGGACGGGCAGTTTGGCGGCGGCACCAAAGCCGCAGTGGAAGCCTTCCAAAGGCAGCACGGCCTTGTTGCAGACGGGCTTGCCGGAGAAAGCACCCTCAACATGCTCTACTCGCAAAACGCTCACCCCTATACGCCCGAGCCCGAAGCGACCCCTGAGCCGGAATCTACAGCGCCCCCCTTGGTCAACAAGAACCATCCCCTGCCCGATGGCTATCAGCCGGAAAATTTGGTGAAGCTGTCAAGCATCTTGGGTGAGGGATTGGCCGTTCTAAAAGACCCCGACGAACAGGCAGACAGGCAGGCCGCCATCGCCCTTCAAAATCTCCTGAGCGACGCGCGAAAATCAGGCCATACCTCATGGCAAATCAACGAAGGCTTCCGAAGCTTCGAAGAGCAGGAAGCCTTGTTTTTAAAGCAAAAAACCGCCTTTATGGACGGCAGCGAGACGGGTTTTGAACTAAGTGAGCAGGGCGCGGAGCGGGAAACCGAACGCACTGTCGCCCGCCCCGGTATGAGTGAGCACCACACCGGCCTTGCCTTTGACGTGGGCGTCACCGGTATGCCCTTTGGGGATTCCAAGGAATCGGTCTGGCTTGAAGAAAACGCCCACCTTTACGGTTTTATCCTGCGCTATCCCCTTGGCAAAGAAGATATTACCGGCTTTGAGTACGAGCCCTGGCACATCCGCTATGTAGGCGTGGAACACGCCAAAGCGATGGTTGAAAAGGGACTGACGCTGGAAGAATACTTAGGCAAATAAAAAGGACGGAACTATTAATAGATGGGCGGCAGTTAAAGCCGCCCATCTATGATGAAATGGTTACTTTACGCCCAAAACTTGTTTTCGATAGCTATATAAAAGAGCAGGCCAGTCTGTTTGAATGATGTCTATCTTCTTTTCAAACAGCCTTCCCCAACCAAGTGAAGGGTCCTGAATCACTGAAATATCATCGTCCAACGGGCCGTACAAAGGCTTGCGCTGCCAATCGCCAAGCTGGATGGCGTTTACCCATGTGTACAGGTTTTTCGCGTGAATTGCAGCAATAGCCTCATCCTGATAAAGCTCGTCCTCGCTAGAAAAGGCAATTATTTCACACCCAACTGTATCAATGTCAGAGTAGGCCAAAGTTGCTTCGACATCAGCCATGGAATAGCAGATAGGCATGAACATATATTTTACCGGGTGCGCGTTCATCGCTTCAAACGCTTCCTTAAACTTCAGCGGAGCCTTGATGACTACCTGCTTCACAGCCTTCCACTGTCTGAAAGTCAACTGCACGCATGGCATTTCGCAAGAAAATCATGTGGTTGGAGGTACAACTGAATGTCATAACAAACAAGACAGCCCAGTAGCCTTCAAACCATTTTACATTCATATTCGGAAAAATCAGTGCTAGGATATTTGTTAAGAAGCCATTTGCACCATAGATGAACTTATAGCCGGACACTAAAATGATGCCGCCATAAATCAGCGTGGTCATGTAGCCAAGGCGCAGAACATTGGCACCTTTTACATCAAAGTATTCTGTAATCAGAACCAGAGAAATACCAACAAAACCGACGGTAAGCGAGAGTGTTGGGGCGAGAATGAAGGAATTCCGCAGGGATCTCATAGCTTTTCTAGACTTGATCAGTTTTCGAATGGGCTCGACAGAAAAGCTACCATCAGTCAGGAACACGGTACCTAAAAGGTTGACGGTGGGAATAATAATGCAGGTCAAGATGAACCAGATAAACAGGATGCTGATTATCAGCTTGGCTGGGGTAAGATGTCTAACCCAGTCTTGAATCTTTATTTTCATGTTTATCCCTCCAGTCAATAGATCATCAGATCATCCGGATTTATGGATACTGTCACGTTGTCCCCGGGTTTTATTTGTTTTGTTCCATCGTTCTTCCTAACAGCTTTAACCTTCTGACCAGCAACCTCAAGGGTGTATTTAACATAAAGGCCGTAGTATTCACGAGAAAATGCCTCCTGCGTTATTAAATTTAACGGAGGCAGGGCGATGCCCTGCCCCCATAACAATTGAGAGATTATTACTGCATATATTCCAAAGTAATCTTTTCGCACCACTCAACGCCGGCGCCTTCTTCAAGGACAGCCAGCTTAAAACCATCCTGAGCGGCACGCTCAATCAACCATTCCGCGCGGCCGGAGCTGCCGGAGTTAGTGTAGACAGTCAACTGAACGCCGGTTCCCTTGGTTTCGGCACCTTGGGCTACTGCGCCGACAGCCATTACTGCAATCATCATTACAGCTAAAATGAGAGCGAATACCTTTTTCATATGATTACCTCCTTGTTTTTTGAGCATATGCTCAATCCTAAATAAAGTTTTGCAATATTGTTTTGGCATGTCAATATTTTTGGAGATAAAAAACGAAAAAAACGCTTGAAAATACTGTGTTTTAAGCGTTTGTAAGCTGTTGTTTAAGGGTATGTAAGCATTCATTTGGATGTTATAAGTAGCTGTTGTTCGATTTTGCCGAGCATGAAAAACTAATAAGTTTGGCAGATTACACAGATAACTCAGCGCTGAGGTTTAGGATTCGTGTAAGCGAAGCCTAAAGACAAACCGTCCCGTATCTTACACAGGGCGTTCCATGGTAAACAGCTTTTCTTTTCGCAACACCATTTCATCGACATTTTCCACATAATCTCGAAAACCCTTGTTGTTGGGCGCGCGGGCGATAAACACCCGGTCTTGCCACACCCGTTTGGAAATGCCGCCGGCGCCGATGGCTATCACGCTGGCGGTGTCTTCCATGGTGTCGATGTTGTAAACGCAGGCCTTGCCTTTTTGCGCGTAACCTACATTTTCATGCCCGCCCGCCTGATGCTTCTGGCGGTACAGATAGTAAGGGGCAAGGCCCATTCTTTTGGCGGTTTGGTAGCCGCCCTCCACCATTTCTTTAATCCAATCGCCGCTTGGCAGCTTGTCGCCCCACTGGTGCATGGCGCTTGAGCGCTTAATGGAAAGGGTATGAACGGTTAAAGACTGCGGGGCAAGCTCCTCAATCACGCTCATGGTATAGCGAAAGTCTTCCGGCGATTCACCGGGAAGCCCGGCGATTACATCCATGTTGATGGAGGAAAACTGAAATTCCTGAGCGAACTGATAGCTTTCAAGTGTCTGCCTGCAAGTATGTCCCCTGCCGATTAGTTCCAGGGTACGGTCATGAAAGCTTTGGGGGTTGATGCTGATACGGTCCACGCCCGATTTTTTTAATAATTCCAGCTTTTCTCTGGTAATGGTATCGGGCCTTCCCGCCTCCACTGTTGTTTCCATGGCGTGGTTAATAAAGCTTCGGCTGGCTTTTAACACCTGTTCAAGCTCGCGCGCTTCCAGTACCGTAGGCGTTCCGCCGCCAAAATATACAGCGCGAACGTTCAATTCCAGCCGCTCAATCAGCGCCTTTGTTTGCTCGATTTCTCTAAGCAGCTCTTTGGTGTAGCGCACCAGCTTGTCGCCCTTGCCCCTGGCTTCGCTGATAAAGCTGCAATACCTGCACCTGGTAGGGCAAAAAGGGATGCCGATGTATATATCCACGTCCTTTTCCGTCGCGGGCGGTATGGCTTGCTGGTTTCGGATCACTTCGCCCAAAAGAGCGGCCTTCCCGGGCCTTACGTCAAACTCCTGCGTCATGGCATGAAGGGCATCGTCTAAACTAAGACCCTTCCCCATTTTTTCAACCACAAGGCGTCCGGGGCGAATGCCTGTAAGGGAGCCCCAGGGCGGCTGCTTTCCGGTGGCTTCCTTTAGCGTTTGATACAGGCACTTTTTGGTCTGCCGCTTCCAAAGGCGCTTGTCTTTTAAGGACGTCGCTCCTTGCTTTTCCACCGTCTCGGCCGACGCTTCAAGGGCCTTGGACAGCGTCATGCGGCAGGAACGAAGATTACCCACCAGCCTTTCCTGGTGGGTAATCAATAAATCGCTTTGCTCTTTTTCAGCTTTTTGAATATCAGCAAAAAACAGGGCGCAAAGTTCCATCAGCTCCTTATGCAGGACCGCGTCTTTGGTGTCAATATGAATCCTCACGGCATGACAAAGTAGTCGCCGTGACCGGGATAGAAGACATGACCGGACAGCCGTCTTAAACGCCTGAGCGACTGGCGCATTTCCAGCATGGATCCGCCGGGCAGGTCCGTTCTGCCGTAAGTGCCTAAGAAAACAGTGTCGCCGCAAAATACTTCCTGGTTGTTATGTATAAAGCATACGCCGCCCCTGGTATGCCCCGGAGTGGACATCACATGGAAAGAAAGCCCCGCCTTGTTGATAACGTCCCCTTCGTGGATGGGCACAAAGTTTCCCGTTCGCGGCTTAAAATCAACCGCGCCGCCGCAGGCCAGCACCGAATCGCTGAGCATGGGCAGGTCTTCTTCATGAATAAATACAGGGATACCGTCAAAGGCGGAAACTGCCCCCGTATGGTCATAGTGGCCGTGCGTTAAAAGCACCGCGTCAACAGTTTTGTTTCCCACTGCGGCTAAGATTTTTTCGATATCGTCACCGGGATCCACTACCACAACGTTTTGAGCCGACGCATCGGTTGCCAGGATGTAGCAGTTGGTTTCTAAATCGCCTACCCTGAGCGTTTGAATAAACATGTTAAAACCTCTTTCTGGAATCTATTAGGATGGTGACCGGCCCGTCATTGACCAGGGCCACCTGCATATGGGCCTGGAAAATGCCCTTTTGCACGCGAATACCGTTATCGATTACCCGTTTGCACACATACTCATAAAGCCTGTCGGCCTCTTCGGGACCGGCAGCCTGGGTAAAGCCGGGGCGGTTTTGGCCCCTGGTATCCCCAAGGAGAGTAAACTGGCTGACAAGCAGGGCATCATAGCCCATGTCCAAAAGGCTCAGGTTCATCTTGCCGTTTTCGTCTTCAAAGATACGAAGCTTGCTGACTTTATCCGCGCAGTATATGGCGTCCTTTTCGGTATCGCCTGTCTCTACGCCTACCAGCACCATCAACCCGTTGCCAATGGCGCCCACCACCTCGTTTTCAACCGTCACCGAAGCTTCCGTTACCCTCTGTACAACCAAACGCATTTGTTTCTCTCCTTCTATGAATTTACTGTTCGATACGCTTCCAGCACATTGCTGCGCTGTTTCAAGCGATTAAGTAACTGCTGTAACTGGTCGGCACCCGATACTTCCACATTCATCTGGAAGGTCGCCGTCCCGTTTCTGTTTACCTTGGCCGAAAGGCTGGTGATCTTGATGCCGGCTTCGCTGATAAAGGCTGTCAATTCACCAACCATGCCCGTTTGATCATAAGCGATAATCCGCAAGCCCGCAATAAAGGTGCCGCTGCCTTCGGAAGCCCAGGCCACATCAATGTAGCGCTCAGGCTCCGCGTTCAGGATGTTGATGCAATCTGCCTTATGAACGGTTACCCCGCGTCCCCTTGTTACATAGCCTTTGATCTCATCGCCGGGAACAGGGCTGCAGCAATGAGCAAAACGAACCAGCATGCCCGGGCCGCCCGCCACATAGACGCCGTGGGTGGGCTTACCTATGGGCTTAAAAGGAAGGGGGCTTTGCTGCAGCTGAGGGGGCGCTTTCTTTTGTTCCTTTTCTTTTTGGCGCTGCTGCTCGTCAATCAAGTGGCCAACGGCGTAGACTGCCGTCATGCCGCCATAACCAACGGCCCCGTAAATGGCATCCAGGTCGTTTAAAGAGAACCTGCGAAGCAGCGGCTCATAGTATTCCGGTTTGGTTAAATCGCCCAGCCTGACATTGCGTCGCTTAGCCTCATGTTCCATCATGTCCTTGCCAAGCGCGACGCTTTCGCCCCGCAGTTCTTTGCGGAAATACTGGCGTATTTTGGCCTTGGCCTGCGAGGTTTTCACCACTTTCAGCCAGTCAAGGCTGGGCCCTTTGGCGGACTTGGACGTTAGAATTTCTACCCGGTCGCCCGTTTGCAGCTCATAGTCCAAGGTAACCAAACGGCCATTGACCTTGGCACCCGCGCAGGTGTTGCCCACACCCGAGTGAATGAGGTAGGCAAAATCAAGCGGGGTTGCCCCCTTTTGCATGTTGACAATATCGCCTTTGGGTGTAAAGACAAAGACCTCGTCCGAAAACAGGTCGGTTTTTAAACCGTCGATAAACTCTTTGGCGTCCCTGGTTTCCGATTGCCAGTCAATAATCTGCCTGAGCCAGTAGAGCTTTTCATCCATCTGCCCCTTGCCTTTGGCGCCCTCCTTATAGTTCCAGTGGGCAGCAATACCAAACTCGGCAATGGCATGCATTTCATGGGTACGAATCTGTACTTCAAAAGGCGTTTTGATATCCCGCCCGCCCATCAAGGTGGTGTGCAAGCTCTGGTACATGTTGTTTTTGGGGTTGGAAATAAAGTCTTTAAAGCGGTCCGGCATAATGGGCCACATCGCGTGTACAACACCCAAAACCTGGTAACACTCAGGCACGGTATTGACCAGAACACGAACGGCAACCAGGTCATAAATCTGGTCAAAAGGCCTGTCCTGCGTAACCATTTTGCGATAGATACTGTATAAGTGTTTGGGCCTGCCGGCAATTTCAAAATCCTCAAGGCCGGCAGCCGTTAATTTTTCCGACAGCACGTCAATAATATATTGAATCTGGTTTTCTCTCTCTGCTTTTTTAGCCCCTACCTTGACGGCCACATCTCGGTAGCCTTCGGGGTCGATATAAGACAGGGCCAGGTCTTCCAGCTCCTGTTTGATTTTGTATACGCCCAAACGATGGGCAATAGGCGCGTAGATATCAAGGGTCTCTTGGGCAGTGAGCTTTTGCTTTTCTTCCGGCTGATAGCCAAGGGTTAGCATATTGTGCAGGCGGTCGGCCAGCTTGATTAAAATAACGCGAATGTCTTTGCCCATGGCCAAAATCATTTTACGCAGGGACTCGGCTTGCCTTTCCACACGATCCTTCACGTTGATGCGCCCGATTTTGGTAACGCCGTCTACCATCACGGCCACTTCTTCACCAAACTCTTTTTGAATCGTCTCGATGGTAATGCCTTCGCAGTCTTCGGCTGTGTCATGCAATAGCCCGGCGGCAATGGTAGGCGGGTCCAGCTGCATTTCGGCAAGCACGCTGGCAATAAATACAGGGTGCACAAAGTAAGGCTCTCCCGACATGCGCTTTTGCCCGTCGTGGGCATTGGCAGCAAAATGGTAAGCCTTCTCAACCAGATCCCGGCTTTCTTTGGGATAGTCCTTGATACGTTCAAGGAGTTCTTCCAGCGTTAATGAATGAAATGCTGAGTGTGCCATGTTCCCTCCTTGCATTTTTCAAGCGTTTGGTAAATGAGACTTTGGGTGGGATCGGTTTTTTGAACGGGAAGGACAGGCAGTATCTGTTCCCTTTCGTCTTTCCAAAGTAGCTTGACCTCCTTTAAAATATACACCCCTGCCCTGTCCTTTGGCAAATCTGCGGCCGGCTTTTGCCCCAAATAATAGCTTTTATACACTTCCCGCAGTTCATCCACCGATAGATAGAGACTTGCGAGCAATTCTTCTATCGATTTAGTAGGCGGTAAACAGCTGATCTTCGCTTCCGGGAAGCACTCTTTGAGCAAGCCTTGCTCCTTTGGGTGGATAAGGCCGTCTGCCATAATTAAGCTGCGAATATTGGGCATTTTATCTTCCATTGCCCCTGACAGCAAGATGGCAGGATAGCCCCTAGCGTCAAGCTCTTTGGGCGAATAAACGATGGGACACAAAGGATAAAGGTCACGCATCTTTTGAGCCGTATCACCCAGCCTGCATAAGATGAGCGTTCCGCGCTCCAGGGAAGCGGGCAGGCTCTTTTCCTCAAGGAAGTTGATGCCCTCTTCTGACTTTTCACCCTCAAACACCGCTTGTTTGAGCGCCTCCAGGACCCGCCAAGCGTCTTTATCCGAATCGGGCAAAAGCGCCTGTGTGCCCGCCCTGAAGGCCAGTATTCGCATCTGTGGCGTGGTCCTGCCGTTAAAGGTGTTGGCAGACGGTACATAGACAACATCCAGCTTGGGGCTCAAGGTGCTTTGACAGGCCCCTTTTCCAAAGGCGATAGCATCCACAACAGCGTTTTTCTGTTCAAACACCAGTTTCAAGTGGTCTTGCCCGCTGCCTACGCACCTTGACGACACCACGGCCAAATCCTCGGACAAAAAGGCCGGCGACGGGTTGCCGATGCCAAAAGGCGCCAGCGCTTCCAGGCTTTGGATCGTCTCCAGATTCACCTGATCAAGGGGCCAGACGTCGTCATAGGACTGAACGGGGTACAGGTCCTTTCCGTCCAGTTGGCGGACAATAGCCTGTTCAAAAGCTTCCCTGAAGGCCGGAACTTTTTCCAATTGTATGGTAAGGCCCGCTGCCTTTTCGTGCCCGCCAAAGCGGTCAAAAAGATGTTCACAATCTTTCAGGGCATTGTATAAGTGAATGTTTCCCGCGCTCCTTGCGCTGCCCATGCACACGCTGTCCTGGTTGGATAAGCAAACGGTGGGATAGGCATATTTTTCCGCCAAGCGGCCCGCCGCAAGGCCGATAACACCCGTGTTCCAATCATCGCCCGCCACCACCAGGCTGTGGCGGTTAAACAGCTGCTTATCGCTGATAGCTTCTTCCGCCTGTTTTAAAACCAGCTGCTCTTCCCCTCTGCGTCGGGTGTTTAAATCATCCAATTCTTCCGCCAATTTTTTCGCCAACACCGGAGAGTCTGTTAAAAGCAGGTCAAGGGCAGCCCGTGCCGTTTCAAGACGGCCGGAGGCATTGAGTCTTGGCGCCATTTGGAAACCCACCCTGTCGGCAGTAACCGGCTGATTCGGTTGAAGCCCTGCTACTTCTTTAAGCGCTGCGATACCCGGGCGGCGGCTGGCGGATAGTTTTTTAAGACCAAGCGCTACAATGGTCCTGTTTTCATCAAGCAGGGGGACCATATCGGCAATGGTTGCAAGGCAGCATAGGTCCAGCTGTTCCATGGCAAAAGCTTTGCCTTTTAAAGCCTGCGACAGCTTCCAAGCTACCCCAGCCCCGCACAAGTAGGGATAAGGATAACCCTCCCGAAGGGGCGAAAGCACGGCATCTGCAAGAGGCAAGGTGTCGCCCAGGGTGTGATGGTCGGTCACAATTACCTGTAAGCCAAGTTCTTTGGCGTAAGCCACTTCCTCAATGGCCGTAATGCCGCAGTCCACGGTGACGATTAAATCGGCCTGCCCTTGAAAGGAAGCGATGGCATCGGCGTTCAGACCATACCCTTCGGTATGACGGTCGGGGATATAAACCACGTGTTTTAAACCCAGCGCGTCAAAGCAGCGGCTTAAAATAGCGCTGGCGCACACACCGTCCACATCGTAGTCCCCGTAAATCACGGCCCGCTTTTTATCCTGCACCGCCTGGCGAATGAGGATAACAGCCCTGTCCATGTCTTTCAGCAAAAATGGGTCATGAAACTGGCTTTCATGTGGGTGCAAAAAAGCATGGGCCTGCTCTTTGGTTTCAATGCCGCGGGCGTGCAGCAAAGAAGCCATCCAGTCAGGGTAGCCTTGAATTTTGTGGGGAAGGGTTCGTCTTACAAATTCAATCATCTTCAATAGCAGATGCGCACCGACCTGCAATCGGCCGGTGCGCATCGTAACAGGTTCTTACCGACCCGATTTCCGGGGGGTATACAGGAGGTAAGCGCCGGGCAAAAGTACCTGAGAAGATTCCCAGGAAATAACCACCGCCAAACAAAGCGGCACCAAAAGCAGGGCCATGCGGTTGCCGATGACCATCAAAGCAGCCAAAGCAACCAGAGAGAAAACCAGCACAAAAAGCTTGGTCTTTTTCATCGCCTGCGTAATGGCATCCTTCACTTCTTCGGTCTTGCGCGTCTTTTGCGCGACCCTTAGCCCGGGCAGAGCGCTTGCCACCGAAACAACGGCTGCCAGCGCCAGTGAATACGGCAGGCTAATGGAAGAAGGCATGGCGGGAAACACAATGGACAGCAGGGCCGTTAAGGAAAACACCAACACCATGTCGTTGAGTACCACCACCGAAAGGGCAATGCCGCCGCGTAGGCTAAATCTGACAAAGCCGTACAAGAAAGCCGACACAACCGCCACCAGCAGGCAGGTTGCCAGCTGGGGATAGGAGATAATGTCCTGATTGTTTTTAAACGTGAGGCCGCTTGCCGTCGCGACGGCGGCAATCACGAAAACCACCAAGGTAAACAGCAAAATCACTGATAAATTTCTTTTCATTTGACTTACACCTCCTTACTTTGCGCTGCTGGGCAACAATTGCTGCGCGCAGGTAACCAGCAGCCTGAGGATAAGAAACACCGATACCATGCTGATAACAAGCAGCACCGCAAACAGGCGCATGCCCGAACCGATGGCGCCGGCATCAAAGATGATAAATCCAACAGCCAGTAACAGAGCCAGGATATGCACTTCAAGGGCTGCCATGCCTTCGGACTTGTAGGCAGAGCGCATGGCTTGCACAGCGCTGCGTCCGTTGGCCATGTCGCTTTCCATACCGCCAAAGACAGCCTGAATACCGTAGACCGAAAGGACCATGGCGCCCAGCACTGTGATGATGGTGGTCACCGAGTAGCTGCGCGCAAGAAGCGCTACGGCAAACCAGGAAAGTCCAAAGGTGCAAAGAAGCGTTACGCCTCCAAGAAAGCCGGTTAAGCGGTAGCGGACGGTAAAGGCAAGGGCGACAATCAGCACCAGACCCCAAAGGATATAGACGCTGACTGCCTGGGCGTTTTCACCCATCAAAGCCGTACCCTGCGAAACCACGGGCGCTTCAAAGCTCACCGGCAGGCGGCCGGAGCGCATGAGCAGGGTATATAGCAGTGCATCTTCATAGGTGAAACCGGGGATGGACGCGCCGCCTTCCAGCTTGCTGCCTACGCTGGCGGTCACAACGTTCACTCCGTCCATGTTGATGCTCAGGTTCTGCCCGATCAGCTCTTCGGATTTTTGGGTAAACACTTTTCCGCCTTCTTCATCAAACTGGAAAGAGAGGGCGAAGTTTTGCATGGTTTCGTCGGAAGGATAAAAACCGGCCTGAGCAATGTCTTTGTCGGTTAAGAAAACATTGCCGTTGCCATCTTCAAAGGTGAACGCGCCGGTTTGCAGGATTTTTTCAAGGTCTTTCTCATTGATACCGCCTTGGGCATAGGAGAACGACAGCTTGCCGTCTTCCTGGTTAATCACCGTTTCAAGCAGGCCAAGGCTGGTTAGGCGCTCGCGAAGTACTTGAGCGGAGGCAGCCAGGTCTTCCGGGCTGGCTTCTCCCTGGGGCGTTAATACAACCAGCTCGGTCGCGCCAAAGTCCTGCGAGGGCTTGATAGCTTCCTGCCAGCCCTGATAAGGTGTAGGCACCCAGGGAAGGAGCTTGTACAAGCCCTCCTTATCCAGCTTGGTGCCTTTGATTCCTAAAAAGAAGAAGGCAATCAAAACAACACAAAACACGACCAGGGTAAGCGCCGCCCAGCCCTTGCCGCTGTTTTGTCTGACTGCTTTTTTGGTTTGAGACATCGTTTCATTTCCTTTCAATTATTAATGCAATCATTTTATCTGCCGGCTGTCAGCCTGCTCTGTCCTCTAAATGAAAGGCCATATAATAATACCGGCGAAAGGACAGGTTGAACACGGAACGGCTGTCCAAAATATTTTGCTCAAATCCAGCGCAATACACTATATCTTGGCCAGACGCCTGGGTATCGCCGGCCGGTGGCTCGGAGCCTTTTTCCGGCGAGCTTGGCATGCATGCGCTAACGACTGCTTGGCTTTTCAGGGGTACATCGGCCGCTGCTTTTTTTTCGCAGCAAACAACCAAATTGCCGGCCAAAAGATAAATACCAAGGGAAAACAGCAACACGCTGATAAGTTTTTTCATGTGCCGCCCCCCTTTTTTGAAAAGTAGAACTATTATAAAGGAAAAGTTTGTTTTCGTAAAGCTTGCCAAGAAATCAGAATGCTGTTATAATTTGTAATTGGCACATCCTTGCGCCGCAGGTAGCGGCGCCATAAGTCCGTAAGGAGGTGAAAGAAATGAAGTACGAACTGATTTACATCATCGACACTGCCGTAGACGAGGAAACCCGCAAGGGCCTGATTGAAAGATTCAACGACCTCATCGCTGCCAACCAGGGCACTGTCGAAAAGGTGGAAGAATGGGGCAAACGCCGCCTGGCCTACCCCATCAACGACAAGCCGGAAGGTTACTATGTGCTGGTAAACTTCTCCGCCCCGTCCAGTCTGCCCATGGAGCTGGAGCGCAACCTCGGCATCACCGAGCCCATCATGCGCTACCTGGTAACCCGTGTGGAAGAAAAGACCAGTAAAGTAAAGCCGCGCAGCGCACCCGCTCCCCGCGCCTTTAACCGTGAAGCTAGGGCTGAAGTGCCTGCCCAAGCTCAACCCTCTGACGCACAAAGCGACCAATAAGGAGGAACCGTGAACAAAGTATTTATTATCGGCAACCTGACCCGTGATCCCGAAATGCGTACAACGTCTACCGGCATCTCGGTTTGCTCATTTACCGTTGCAGTCAACCGCCGCAGGTCCAGCGCCGAAGCAGGCCAGGCTGACGCAGATTTCTTCAGAGTTAGCGCCTGGCGCCAACTGGGCGAACTGTGCAACCGTTACTTGGCAAAAGGCCGCAAGGTCGCCGTGGTAGGCTCCATTACCATGTCCACTTTCACAGGCAATGACGGTCAAGTCCGTTCCAACCTGGAAGTGACAGCAGATGAAGTGGAGTTCCTCACCCCTCGCTCCGAACAGGGCGGCGAATCGATGTCTGCGCCCGCAGCATCAAGCGGTTCGCGCGATAGCGACTTTGTTCAAGTCAACGACGACGACCTGCCCTTCTAAGGGGCGGTCATTTAGGAGGAAATCATGTCTGAAGATCGCAATGAAAGACGGTTCCGCCCGCGCGGCCGCCGTCCACGCCGTAAGGTGTGCGATTTTTGTGCCAGCAAAATCCCGTATATCGACTATAAGGACTCCAACCGTCTGCGTCGGTATATGACGGAACGCGGCAAAATCGCACCCCGTCGCATGAGCGGCTTGTGTGCAAAGCACCAGCGTCAGCTGGCTGTTGCCATCAAGCGTGCCCGTGCAATCGCTCTTCTGCCCTACACCGCAGATTAACCAAAAGCGCTCCTCTGTGGGCGCTTTTTTCGAATGATCAAGAGGTTAACCAACGATGAAAAAACACGTTCTGTTATTTGGAGATTCCAATACCTGGGGCTATGACGGCATCAATCTGTGCCGCTATCCCGATGGCGTTCGCTGGACCTGCCAGGTTAAGGAACTGCTGGGTGCTGATTACTATGTAGTGGAAGAAGGCCTCTCCGGTCGCACCACCGTTTTTGACGATCCCCTCACTGAGGGCCTGAGCGGAATTAACGTACTGGCAGCTGTTTTGATGAGTCACATGCCCCTTGACTACGTGGTCATCATGCTGGGCACCAACGATACCAAGGCCCGCTTTGCGGCAACCGCCCATAACATCACCAAAGGTTTAATCCGTCTGGTGAAGAAGGCTCAGTCCTTAGAGGTTTGGCGCACCACACCCAAGATCATGGTTGTTGCCCCCATCAAGATTGACAAGCGAATTTACGAGGTGCCCGAAAGCGCCGGCGGCATGGGGCCGGGCTGTGTCGAAAAAAGCGAAATGCTGCCTGCACTATATAAGGAGGCGGCGCAGCTCTTGCAGGTCGACTACATGGATGCAAACCCTTACGTTGCTCCGGCCGTAGGCGACTGGATGCACTTTGACAGGCAGTCCAACGACCGCTTCGCAAAAGCCATCGCAAAGGAAATTATAAAGAACTTGGAAGTATAAACAACTGATATAATAAGGTACATTTTTTCCCCGCTAATCAGCGGGGGTTTTTTGGTTTACAGATATTTTACATTGCAAGGAGGGGGATTTAACCTTTGTGTTTTATTATAAGGATGCGGTGGAAATGCCCCCGCATGTATCAA
>CAYFTJ010000020.1:0-27450 GCA_964346155.1 uncultured Oscillospiraceae bacterium | reverse complement strand
TGGCAGTTCCTCCGAATATTGTCCGATGCCGATAATATCTTGCTGGCGGCGGGTGTTCTGGAAATTGTTGTAGATGCCCGAGGACATCACATTGTTGCCCATAAAAATCATGGCCGCGGTTTGCCCGCCATCCAGGGTGTAGGCTTCATGACAGCCTTGTTCAAGCAGCAAATCCGCAACGAAGTTAAGCGGCGCGCCGGCCGAGCGCTTGTTGCGCCCTTCCACCATGATGCCCACAAAGTGACCGGGGGCGACAACGCCTATTGCGCTGCGGGGTTCCCGGTGGGTAAAGCTTTGATCAAGGCGGTCATCCTTTACCCTGTCCTGAAAGAGGATGGGACCAAAGGCCAGTACATCCAGCGCCCCTTTTTCAAGGTAGTCTTGGCCGCTTAGCTGGCCGGGGGTGCGCATTTCGATGTGGCCGTCTGCATACAGGGCCAGCTCATCCAGCGGCGGTATCTTGGCTACGGGGCGGGTATAGGTATTTTCGTGCAGCACTACGCCGTTTCGGATAATCAGTCCGGTGCGCTCCTTGTTGTATAGGCGGTGGGAGAAGAAGTCTCCATTCTGGGCGTATATGACCCGGTTGGCGCGGGCAATGTTTTCCGGCCTGTCCAGGGCTCGGGATGGACGCGCGGGGTCGGCGGAATAGGCGCGGAAATATTCCGGCTCTTTAAAGCGGATGTCCGCGATAAACCAGATAACAATTTTCTTTGCGTATTTCCCTTGATAGCGGTTAATTTCTACCCGCAAGGTGGGCGACAGATAGATCCATTGGCCGCCTTCCTCGTTCTGATAGATGAAGTTTTCGGTTATGCCCTGTTCGTCTGCCAGTAAAAAGCCGTCTTCTGTGAGCGGTGGCCAGGCCGTAAAGGGCAGGGGACCTTCAGCGGGAAAGGGCGTGGGTGAAGGCGCTAGGGTAGGCTCATCGGTGGGCAGAGGGGTCATCTGGGCAAATGAGGGCATGAAAAAAGAAAGCAGGACGCACAGCAAAAGAAAAGCTGCCAACCGGCCTTGAATTTTCGTTTTCCTGTTCATCCTGTTTCTCCTTCTGCTTATTTTATGAAGATACCACCGTTAAGCCTTCAAGGTCTGCTTTTAACTCCATCAGCTGCCAGTTGCCGGGAATTTCCCGAATAACTTGCGCCATGCGGCTTGGAAAATCATTTTCATGATACAGGCACAACAAGGTAGGGCCAGCTCCGCTGATACAGACGCCATCGGCCCCCTGTTCCTTAGCGATGCGGGCGATTTTTTCGCCATCTGCAATCAGGGGAAAGCGGTAGGGCTGGTGCAATTTGTCTCCCATGGCAACGGATAAAAGATTCCTGTCTCCCGTTTCCAAGGCGCGCAGCAGAAGGGCCGCATGCCCTGTGTTGTATACCCCATCAAGCCTTGAAATGCTAGCGGGCAATACTGCCCTTGATTCTCGGGTGGAGAGGGTAAAGCCGGGCACTAAGGCCAGAAAGCAAATCTCTTTTGAAATGGGTGCGGAAGCGGAATAGACCTTGTCATTTTCCATAAGCGATACGCGCAGCCCGCCAAAGATGGCTGGGGCTACGTTGTCGGGGTGCCCTTCCACCTTGGTGGCAACTTCCAGGAACTCCTGCTTACTTTTGTCAAGCCCATGGATGAAGGAAGCAGCTGCCACGCCCGCCACAATCATGGCGGCGCTGCTGCCAAGGCCCCGGGACGGAGAAATGGGGGAGTCGATGTGGATGTTTAGCCCAGGCACAGGAACTTCCCACGTCTCACAGGCGGCGACAAAGGCTTGGTACGCCAAATTGCCTGCATTACAGTATTCGCAGGGACAACCCGTAATATCGAGGCCGCCTGCTGTTTTTTCAAAAGTAAAATAGGCATAGAGGTTAAGGGCACAGCCCAGGCAGTCAAAGCCCGGTCCCAGGTTGGCTGTGGTGGCCGGTACGCGAAGCTTGATCGTTTTCATTTTGCTACCGCCTTTTTTGCTACATAGCTTAGCATATCTTTGGGGGCGATAACGTCCCGATGTAAAACGGGCTTATCCGCAAGGCCTTTAAGGCCTTCAGGCAAAGCAAGGCCCAGCATGCGGCCAAGGGTTTGGGCGGCCTTGATATCCTCGGGGATATTCAAGTCCAGCGCTTTTGCGATGGCGCCGGGGAACTTGAACGGGGAAGCGGTGGACAGCACCACGTTTATTCCATCCAGCTGATTTTCCCTGATTAAATCTTCCATCACCTTCCAGGCGGAGGCGGTATGGGGGTCCATGAGATAGTTGTGTTTGTTCCATTCGCTGCGGATGACGCTTAGGGCATCATCATCTTGGCTGGAACCCGCCAAAAAGCTTTGTCGTATTTTTCGCATATATGTTTCGGGCATCTGGTAATGGCCCTCTTTTTGCAGCTTGGCCATGCACTTTTCCACCAAAGCGGCATCCTCTGATACAAAGTACAGCAGCCTTTCCAGGTTGCTGGATACCAGGATATCCATGGACGGGGACAGGGTCTTTTGCAGTTCCCGCCTGCGGTCGTAAGTGCCGGTTTGTATAAAGTCTTTCAAAACATCGTTGCTGTTGGCGGCGCACACCAGTTTGCCTACGGGAAGCCCCGCCTGTTTGGCCAGGTACCCGGCCAGGATATCGCCAAAGTTGCCGGTGGGCACGATGAAGTTGACCTTCTCGCCCATGGCGATGGCTTTTTGCTCCAAGAGGGAAGCGTAAGCGGTAAAATAATAGGTCATCTGCGGTACCAGGCGGCCGATGTTGATGGAGTTGGCGCTGGAGAGGGCCAAGCCATCAGGCGGCGTAAAAGAAGCGAATATCTGCTTGACCCCCGTTTGGGCATCGTCAAAGTTGCCGTGGATGCCGCAAACCTTGAGGTTGCTTCCTTCCATGGTGACCATCTGGGCTTTTTGCACGGGGCTGACACCGTCTTCGGGATAAAAAACCAAAATACGGGTGCCGGGTACATTTCTAAAACCGGCAAGGGCAGCGGAGCCTGTATCCCCGCTGGTGGCGGTGAGGATGAGTATTTCGCGTTCATCCCCCGTGCATTCACGCGCGGCGGTTAAAAATCGCGGCAGGGCGCACAGCGCCACATCTTTAAAGGCAGCGGTGGGACCGTGAAACAGCTCCAAAACATAGCTGTCCCCTACCTTTACAAGGGGAGTTACAGCGGGGGAGGAAAACTGGTTGCCGTAGGCGGCCTGGGCTATTTCATCCGTTTTGGTATTAAACTCCGGAAAGAAAGCGGAAAAAATCCGCCCTGCGGCTGAAATAAAATCTTTCCCAATGATGCCGGATAAATCCGGGATGCTTTGGGGTACATACAGCCCCCCGTCGGGAGCGATGCCCCGCAAAATGGCTTCGGGGGATTGAATGTTAAACTCGCCTCTGCGGGTACTGCCGTAAAACATGGTATCACCTTCCCTTTCCGAGGCTATCTTATCATTTTTGCGGTGGGAATGAAAGATAATCATACGGGATTTTTTAATAATATGCGGTATTCGGGCCGTTCGGGGAAGAGGCTGGGTGTGAAAGCGACGGATTTTTATTCAATAAAAATATCCGGAAAGCCAAGGTTTCCAGGGTTTATGGAGACGGCGCCTTTCATAAAAAACAAAGAAGAAACAATTTGTCTGGCCATATTTTGACCTGTTCAGCCAAGTGAGGCTTGACATCCCTTATATCACGTGTTATTTTGCTTGCATACCCAATTCATTGGAGGATTTATGCGACGACAGTCCCTTAACAACCTGCTACTTATTAGCCTGCTAGGCGTACGAATTATTATCGACGTCAGCAGGTTTTGTTGTATACAAAAGGAACAGGTTTAAGGCTAAGTGAACGCACTCATTGCCCGGCCCTTGTGTATACAGGGGCCGGGTTTTATTTTGAAAGGAGCAACAGGATGCAACTGACAGGCGCAGAGATACTTATCAAGGTTTTTCTTGAACAGGGCGTGGACTGCGTATTTGGTTACCCCGGCGGCTCGGTACTGAATATTTACGACGAGCTGTACAAGGCGCAGGACAAAATCACCCACATCACCACCTGCCACGAGCAGGGGGCTGCCCATGCTGCGGACGGCTATGCAAGGGTGACCGGCAGACCCGGTGTTGTGATCGCCACATCCGGCCCCGGCGCCACCAACCTGGTGACCGGCATTGCCAACGCCTATCTGGACTCGGTACCCATGGTGGCCATTACCGGCAACGTGGCCCGCGCCCTTATCGGGCGGGACAGTTTCCAGGAGGTGGATATCACCGGCGTTACCATGCCCATCATCAAGCACAACTATATGGTAAAGGATGTAAACCAGCTGGCCGATACCCTCAGGGAAGCCTTCAAGCTGGCTATCTCCGGCCGCCCGGGGCCTGTATTGGTGGACATTCCCAAGGACATCCAGAGCGCAAGCGCCGACTACGAGCCCAAGCCCAGGGTGCAGCGAACCAACGGCTTAAAGGCAAGTGACAAGAGCCTCAAGGCCGCGCTTGAGCTGATTGCCCAGTCCAAAAGGCCTTACATCTACGCCGGCGGCGGTGTCATCAATGCCGACGCTTCGCGGGAACTTTTGTCTTTGGCCGATATCCTGGACTGCCCCATCGGCACCAGTATGATGGGTTTGAGCGCCATCAACAACGACCACCCCAGGCACCTAGGCATGACGGGCATGCATGGGCGCTACGCCGCCAGCAAGGTGCTGAGCATGTCGGATTTGATTATCGCTGTGGGCACCCGTTTTTCCGACCGGGCGACCGGCAACAAGCAGGCCTATCAGCTGGGGCGCAAGATTCTTCACATCGACATTGACCCTGCTGAAATCGGCAAGAATATTACCGCCGACTGCTCGCTTTTGGGCGATGTCAGATACATCCTGACGCAGCTGATGGATGCCGGCGTTTCCCGCACCCCCAGCGACTGGGCGCAACAGGTGGAAAAAGTGCGCCAGGAGCCCGATAACCATCTGGAAATGGACAAGAATTCTTTAAACCCCCAGACTGCCATTGAGGCCGTTAACGTGCGGCTGCTCCCTGAAGAGGTCATCGCCACCGACGTTGGCCAACATCAGCTGTGGACGGCGCAGTACTACCGCTTCCGCCGTCCCCGCACCTTTATCACGTCCGGCGGCCTTGGCACCATGGGCTACGGCTTTGGGGCTGCCATCGGCGCTTGCATCGGGCGGGGCAAAAGGCGCACGGTGCTTTTTACTTCCGACGGTTCTTTCCACATGAACATGAACGAGATGGCTACCGCCGTATCCAACAAGCTGCCCATTACGGTGGTTGTTTTAAACAACCAGGCTTTGGGCATGGTGCGCCAGTGGCAAACCCTCTTTTATGAAGAGCGCTACTCCAACACCTCTTTAAACCGCCAGACCGACTTTGCCAAGCTGGCCGACGCCTTTGGCGCCAGGGGCTTTAACGCCTGGGACCTAAAGAGCATGAATCAGGCGCTGGATGAGGCCTTGCAGATAGAGGGACCCACCCTCATTGACGTGTGCATCGGCTGCGACGTCAAGGTGCTGCCTTTCATTCCCCCCGGCGGAACCATCAACGACATTATTTTGAAAGGGTGAGCAGCATGGAAGGAAAGTTTACATTATCCGTTCTTGTGAACAACGAAGCGGGCGTGCTGACGCGCGTATCGGGCCTGTTTGGCCGCAGGGGCTACAACATCGACAGCCTGTCGGTGGGCGAAACGGAAGACCCGGCTTTGGCGCGCATGACCATCCTCTCAAGAGGAGACGCCGCCACTCGGGATCAGATTATCAAACAGTTACAAAAGCTGGTCGATGTCAAAGCCGTGCAGTTGATGGAGCCGGACAACACCGTCGTGCGCGAGCTGATGATGATTAAGGTAAACGCCGAGCTTGCCACCCGCGCGCAGATTCATCAGGTGGTGGATGTGTTCAGGGCCAAGGTGGTAGACCTTTCCACCACCAGCATGACCATTGAAATCACCGGTGAAAAAACCAAGCTGGACGCTTTTACCGCCAACCTAGTTCCCTACGGGATTCTGGAGCTATGCCGCACCGGAATCACCGCCATTGGAAGAAATTCTGCTATATTGAACGATAAAGAAAGTGAGGAAGAATAACATGGCAAAAATGTATTACGAAAAGGACTGCAACCTGAACTTACTCAAGGACAAAAAAATCGTGGTGGTCGGCTATGGCAGCCAGGGCCACGCCCACGCGCTGAACTTAAAGGATTCCGGCATGGATGTGACCGTCGGCCTGTACGAAGGCTCCAAATCCTGGGAGAAGGCGGAAAAGGCTGGTTTGAAGGTGCAAACCACCGCTGAAGCCGTCAAGGGCGCCGACATCGTGATGATTCTGGTCAACGACGAAAAACAGGCCGACCTGTACGCAAAGGACATCGCTCCCAACCTGCGTCCCGGCATGACGCTGGCTTTTGGCCACGGCTTTAACATTCACTTTGGCCAGATCGTTCCTCCCCAGGATGTGAACGTGATGATGATTGCCCCCAAGGGTCCCGGCCACACCGTACGCAGCCAGTACAAGGAAGGCCGTGGCGTACCCTGCCTGATCGCTGTGTACCAGGACGCCACTGGCAACACTAAGGACTTGGCGCTCGCCTGGGCCATGGGCATTGGCGGCGCGCGGGCGGGCGTGCTTGAAACCACCTTCAAGGAAGAGACCGAAACCGACCTATTTGGCGAGCAGTGCGTGCTGTGCGGCGGCGTGACGGCGCTGATCAAGGCGGGCTTTGATACGCTGGTAGAGGCTGGCTATCAGCCAGAAAGCGCTTACTTTGAGTGCTTGCACGAAATGAAGTTGATTATCGACCTGGCGGCAGCGGGCGGTCTGTCCTTCATGCGCTACTCCATCAGCGATACCGCCGAGTACGGCGACTATGTGACCGGTTCCCGCATGGTCACCGATGAAACCAAGAAGGAAATGAAAAAAGTGCTGGCCGAAATCCAGGACGGCAGCTTTGCCAAAAAGTGGATTGAAGAAAATAAATCAGGCCGTGGCAATTTCCTGAGAATGCGCAAGGAAGCACAGGAATCTTTGCTTGAAAAAACCGGCAAGGAGCTGCGCGAAAAGATGACCTGGCAGCGCGATAGCTACGAAGATTAAGGAGAATATCTCATGCTTAGAAGCGACAACATGAAGCGGGGGCCGGGGCGCGCGCCCCAGCGCTCCCTGCTGAAGGCCAACGGACTGACGGACGAGCAGATCTATAAGCCGCTGATCGGCATTGTCAATTCGTTCAACGAAATTGTGCCCGGCCACATGCATTTGGATAAAATCAGCCGCGCAGTGAAGGACGGCGTACTATCCGCCGGCGGAACGCCGCTGGAGTTTAATACCATTGGTGTGTGCGACGGCATTGCCATGGGACACGAGGGTATGCGCTACTCCCTATGTACCAGGGAAATCATCGCCGACTCGGTGGAATGCATGGTCAGGGCCCATGCCCTGGACGCGCTGGTGTTCATTCCCAACTGCGACAAGGTGGTGCCCGGTATGCTCATGGCGGCTGCAAGGCTGGATTTGCCCTGTATCTTCATATCCGGCGGCCCCATGCTGTCCCTTCCAAGCGACCAAGGTCCCATGGACCTCAATTCCGTATTTGAAGCGGTGGGCGCCCACGCCATCGGGCAGACGAGCGAGGAAGAGTTAAAGCGGGTGGAAGACCACGCTTGCCCTTCCTGCGGCTCGTGCTCGGGCATGTTTACCGCCAACTCTATGAACTGCCTGTCCGAGGCTTTGGGCCTTGCCCTCCCCGGCAACGGCTCGCTGCCGGCGGTCTATTCCGCCCGGCTGCGCCTTGCCAAACAAGCGGGCGCTCAGGTGATGAAACTCTTAGAAATGAACCTTAGCTGCAAAGACATTCTTACCGAAACGGCGCTCAAAAATGCCCTGACGGTGGATATGGCCTTAGGATGCTCCACCAACTCGGCCCTGCACCTTGCGGCCATTGCCCATGAAGCGGGCATTCCCTTTAATCTGGATATGATAAACCAAGTGAGCGCCACCACCCCCAATCTGTGCAAGCTGGCTCCCGCGGGCCAGCACCACATGCAGGATTTGCACGCAGCGGGTGGGGTATATGCCGTGATTAATCAATTGCTAAAGGCTGGCAAAATCGACGGCAGCGCCAAGACCGTGCTGGGCGTATCTTTGGAAGAGGCCGTCAAGCCCTTTGATGTAAAAGACCCAACGGTCATTCGCCCGATGGATAAGCCTTACGCCAAAGAAGGCGGTCTTGCCGTTTTGCGCGGCAACCTTGCCCCAAATGGCGGCATCGTTAAGCAAAGCGCGGTCGCGCCGGAAATGCTTAAACACAAGGGTCCTGCCCGGGTGTTCAACTCCGAAGATGAGGCTGAAAAAGCTATCTTCGGCGGCAAAATCCAAAAAGGCGATGTGGTGGTCATCCGCTATGAGGGCCCCAAGGGCGGGCCGGGCATGCGGGAAATGCTCAGCCCCACCAGCGCCATTGCCGGCATGGGCCTTGATAAAGACGTAGCCCTGATTACCGACGGCCGCTTTTCGGGTGCCACCCGGGGCGCTGCCATCGGCCATATATCTCCCGAGGCGGCATCACATGGCCCCATTGCTTTCATTCAGGAAGGGGACATGATCCAAGTGGATATCCCCGGGCGCAGACTGGACCTATGCATTACCCAAGAAGAGATGGAGCGGCGGCAAAAAGCCTTTGTCCCTCCGACCAAAAAACAGTTAACCGGATACCTCAAGCGCTATGCCATGCTGGTATCCTCCGCCGATAAAGGGGCGGTATTTGAAGAAAGCGAGGGCTGATGATGAAAACCATTAAAATATTCGACACCACACTGCGGGACGGGGAACAGGCTCCCGGCTGCAGCATGGATTTGAAAGAAAAACTGGAATTGGCCCTGGCGCTGGAGAGGATGGGCGTGGATATCCTGGAAGCGGGCTTTGCCATCGCCTCCCCGGGAGACTTTGAGTCGGTCAGCGAAGTGGCCAAGGTGATTAAAAACGCCACCGTGGCTTCTTTAGCCCGTGCCACCATGAAAGACATCGACGTTGCCTACGACGCTGTCAAGCACGCCGTGTCTCCCCGTATCCACACCTTCCTTGCCACCTCTCCCACCCACATGGAGTATAAGCTGCGCATGACCGAGCAGCAGGTGCTGGATACCATTTCGCAAATGGTGAAATACGCCAAGGGCAAACTCAGCGACGTGGAATTTTCCTGCGAAGACGCCACCCGCTCGGACAGGGACTTTTTGGTCAAAGCCGTTCAGGCAGCGGTTGACGCCGGGGCCACCACCATCAACATTCCCGACACCGTGGGTTACACTACCCCCAGTGAAATGGGCGATTTGATTCGGTTCCTTTTGGAAAACGTAAACGGCTTGGATAAGGTTGACCTGTCCGTTCACTGCCACAACGATTTGGGGCTGGCCGCCGCCAATACCCTGGCTGCCATTACCGCCGGCGCTACCCAGGTGGAAACCACCATGTGCGGCCTGGGAGAGCGGGCAGGCAACGCCGCCATGGAAGAAGTGGTCATGGCCCTGCACACCCGCAAGGACATTTTTCCTGTACAAACGGGCATTGACACCGCCCGCATTTATCCTGTCAGCCGCCTGGTATACTCCATCATTGGCATGCAGGCGCCGCTCAACAAGCCCATCGTGGGCATCAACGCCTTTGCCCATGAGGCGGGCATCCACCAGCATGGCGTGCTGGCCAACGCTTCCACTTATGAAATCATGAGCCCCGAATCGGTTGGCCTTACCACCAACAAAATGATTCTGGGCAAGCACTCAGGCCGCCACGCGGTGGAAGACCGTCTCAAGGACCTTGGCTATACCTTAACCAAGGAAGAGATGGACGATCTTTTCGCCAGGTTCAAGGCGCTGAGCGACAGGAAAAAGACTGTCAACGACAGCGACTTGGAAGCCCTGGTGCTGCACCGCATCACCACCAACGGCGCGCCGTGGAAGTTGGACCGCTTTACCGTCAACTCGGGTAACTATGTAGCTTGCAACGCTGTTGTGCGTTTAAGCCATGAAGGCCAGCTTTATGAGGAGGTTGCTCTTGGCGACGGTCCTATTGACGCGGCCTACAACGCCATCGACAAGATTATGAAGGCCCCCGAGCATAGGCTGGAAGACTACGCCATCCAGACCATTTCCGAAGGCAAGGATGCTCAGGGCGAAGCCATCGTTAAGCTTGGCTCGGGCAACCACAGCTATACCGGGCGCGGCCTTAGTACCGACGTGGTGGAGGCCTCCATTCTGGCCTACATCAACGGCATGAATAAGCTTTTGTAAGGTGGAAACTGATGAAGAAAATTCAAATTTTCGATTCTACTTTACGTGACGGCGCTCAGGGTGAAGGCATCTCCTATTCGGTGCAGGATAAGCTGTCCATCGTCAAGGCTCTGGACGATTTTGGCGTAGACTATATCGAAGCGGGCAACCCTTTCAGCAACCCCAAGGATATAGAGTTTTTCGATCGGCTCAAGTCCATTAACCTGCGCCACGCCAGGCTTTGTGCCTTTGGTTCTACCCGGCGCAAAGGGGTTAAGGTGGAGGATGACGGCAACGTTCAGTCGCTGCTTGCTACCGATACGCCGGCCGTGTCCATTTTCGGAAAATCCTGGGATTTGCATGTGGAAAAGGTGCTGCGTGCCACGCTTTCAGAAAACCTGGACCTTGTATACGATACCATCCGGTTTATGAAGGACGCGGGGCGGGAAGTCATTTTCGATGCCGAGCATTACTTTGACGGCGTTTTGAACAATGAAGAATACGCCCTCAAGGTATTAAAGGCCGCTGTGGACGCCGGAGCCGACTGCCTGGCGCTGTGCGACACCAACGGCGGCACCTTGCCGCACCTGGTTTACGAAAAGGTTAAACAGGTCGTTGACCTGTTCCCTGGGGTGGATGTAGGCATTCACTGCCACAACGACACGGGCTGCGCGGTGGCTTCGTCCATCACTGCCGTTACGGCCGGAGCCGTCCAGGTGCAGGGCACCTTTACCGGCACGGGAGAGCGCTGCGGCAACGCCGATTTGTCCATCATCATCCCTAACCTCCAATTAAAGATGGGCTATTCTTGTGTGGACAGCGATCTATCCGGCCTTTCGCGGGCGGTGCGCCATGTGTGCGATATCAGCAACCTGGGCGTGTACCAGGCCAAGCCTTATGTGGGCGCCAGCGCCTTTGCCCACAAGGCAGGCATGCACATTGACGGGGTTAGCAAGCTGTCCTCCTCCTTTGAGCATGTGTCTCCCGAATCGGTAGGCAACGCCCGCCGTTTTCTGATGAGCGAGGTGTCGGGCCGCTCTACGGTGCTTAAGAAACTGGACAAGGTCGCGCCTGACCTCAAGCGCGACGCGCCCGAAGTCGCGGAGATTCTGGACAAGCTCAAAGACCTTGAAAACAACGGCTACCAGTACGAGGCGGCCGATGCCAGCTTTGAGCTGATAGCGCTGAAAACCTTAGGCCGCTGGAAAGAGCATTTCAGGCCAATCATTTACCGCACCATCGGCGAATACCCGCCGCCAAACGGCGAACGAAGCGCTTCGGCTGTCGTGAGCCTGACGGTAGACGGCAGGGAAGAAACCACCGCTTCCATGGGCAACGGCCCCGTCAACGCCCTTGACAACGCCCTAAGAAAGGCGCTGACGGTGTTTTACCCGGAGCTAAGCGGGGTGCGACTCACCGACTACAAGGTGCGCGTTTTGACGGGAGCGGAAGCCACCGCCTCCATGGTCAGGGTGTTGATTGAATCCACCGACGGGGACCTTTCCTGGAACACGGTGGGGGTGGGCACCGACGTAGTGGCCGCCAGCTGGGAGGCGCTGTGCGACTCCTTTGAATATATACTGCATAGAAAGGAAGAAAAATACGCATGAGCATGACTATGACGCAAAAAATCATCGCCGCCCACTGCGGCAAAGACTCTGTCGTTGCCGGAGAAATTGTGCTGGCCGATCTGGACATGGTGCTGGGCAACGACATTACCGCGCCGGTGGCCATTAACGAGTTTGAGAAAGCCGGCTGCCGGAGGGTGTACGACAAAGAAAAGGTGGCCTTGGTGCTTGATCACTTTACGCCCAACAAGGACATCAAGGCGGCGGAACAATCAAAGAAAGTAAGGGAATTTGCCCGGAAATACGGCATCGTCAACTTTTTTGATGTAGGCCAGGCGGGGGTCGAGCACGCTTTGCTGCCTGAAAAAGGGCTGGTTACAGCGGGCGACCTTGTTATCGGCGCCGACAGCCACACCTGCACCTACGGTGCCCTGGGCGCCTTTTCCACGGGTGTTGGTTCCACCGACATGGCGGCAGCCATGGCCTCGGGCAAAGCATGGCTTCGGGTACCGGAAGCCATCAAGGTGGTGCTCAAAGGTAAGTTCCAGCCCCATGTTTCGGGCAAGGACTTAATCCTTCACCTGATCGGGCAAATCGGCGTGGACGGGGCGCTTTACCAGTCGCTTGAGTTCGTGGGCGAGGGTGTCAAGAACCTGAGCATGGACGACAGGCTGTGCGTATGCAACATGGCTATTGAGGCTGGTGGCAAAAACGGCATTTTCCCTGTGGACGATGTAACGCTCGATTTCTTAAAGAAAACGGGCGCCAAGACGCCCAGAGTTTTCGCTGCCGATGAGGGTGCCCATTATGTTCGCACCATCGAGATAGACTTAAATGAACTGACTCCTACGGTGGCTTTCCCGCACCTGCCGGAAAATACCCGCACCTTTGATGAAATTCCCGGAGATATGGACATCGACCAGGTGGTTATCGGCTCCTGCACCAACGGGCGTTTTAGCGACTTTGCCATCGCCGCCGAAATCATGAAAGGCAGAAAGGTGCACCCCAGGGTACGCTGCCTGATTATTCCTGCCACCCAACAGATTTATATGGACTGCATGCATGCGGGCTTCTTTGATATTTTCATCGAAGCCGGTTGCGCCGTATCCACCCCAACCTGCGGCCCCTGCCTTGGCGGCCACATGGGCATCTTAGCCAAGGGCGAGCGCTGCGTTTCTACCACCAACCGCAACTTTGTAGGCCGTATGGGCCACCCGGAAAGCGAAGTGTATCTGGCCAGCCCCGCCGTGGCGGCAGCCAGCGCCATCCTGGGCCGCATCGCGCAGCCCGCTGAACTGTAAGGAAGGAGAAGCAAATCATGATTTTAAACGGAAAAGCCCTGCGTTACGGGGACCATGTGGATACTGACGTAATCATCCCCGCCAGGTATTTAAACACCTCCGACCCCAAGGAGCTGGCCTCCCACTGCATGGAAGATATCGACAAGAACTTCCACAAGCGCATGCAGTCCGGCGATGTCATTGTCGCGGGCAACAACTTTGGCTGCGGCTCCTCCAGAGAGCACGCGCCCTTGGCCATCAAAACCAGCGGCATCAGCTGTGTGGTCGCCAAATCCTTCGCGCGCATTTTCTACCGCAACTCCATCAACATCGGCCTGCCTATCGTGGTAAGCGACCTTGAGATTGAAGACGGCGACCAGGTTGAGGTGGATTTGGATAACGGCGTCCTTAAAAACCTGACCAAAGGCACCGAGGATTCCTTCCCGCCCTTCTCTCCCTTCCTGCAGGAGCTGATCGCCGGTGGGGGACTCATGAACGCCTTAAAGGAGGGTAAGCTGTGAAATACAATATCGCTTTAATTCCCGGGGACGGCATCGGCCCTGAAATTATCGACGCTGCCTGCCAGGTCCTTAACAAGGTGGGCAAAAGCTTTGGCCACGAGTTTGTCTATACCTCGGTTAAGGCTGGCGGCTGCGCCATTGACGAATTTGGCGTGCCCCTGCCCGAGGGAGCCTTGGAGCAGTGCCTGAAATCCGATTCGGTGCTTCTTGGCGCCGTGGGCGGCCCCAAGTGGGATACCCTGCCTGGGCACCTGCGTCCCGAGCGCGCGCTCTTAAATATCCGCAAGGGGATGGGGCTTTTTGCCAACCTACGCCCCGCGCGATTGATGCCTATGCTGAAGGAAGCAAGCCCCCTGCGCAAAGAAACGGCGGAAAAAGGCTTTGACCTTTTGATTGTCCGGGAGCTGACGGGCGGCATCTATTTTGGCAAGTCGGGCAGATACCAAACCGAAGACGGCGAAACGGCCTTTGACACCGAAACTTATTCGGTCAAGGAAATCCGCCGCATCGGCAAGGTGGCCTTTGAAACGGCCAGAACCCGCCGAAGCCATGTAACCAGCATTGACAAGGCCAACGTGCTTGAGTCATCCCGCCTCTGGCGCGAAACCATGCACGAACTGGCCAAGGAATACCCAGATGTGGAACTTAAAGACATGCTGGTCGACAACGCCGCCATGCAGCTTGTACAAAATCCCGCCCAGTTTGACGTGATCGTCACCAGCAATATTTTTGGTGACATCCTGTCCGATGAGGCCTCTCAATTGACGGGCTCCATTGGACTTCTGCCCTCGGCTTCCCTTGGCGAAACCAAGTGCGGGATGTATGAGCCTATCCACGGCTCCGCTCCCGATATTGCCGGCAAGGACATGGCCAACCCCATAGCCACCGTGCTCTCCGCCGCCATGATGCTGAGACTTTCCTTTGGCCTTTCCAAGGAAGCCGACGCCGTGGAAAAGGCGGTGGATGATGTCCTCGCGGAAGGCCTGCGTACCCGCGACATCGCCTGGGGCGGCCCCAGCATTTCCGGAAGCGCCATGACAAAAGCTTTAGTCGAAAGGCTTTAATCTTACTCAACCCCTGAACTCGAAGGAGGTATCCCATGCTGCACATTGATGTACAAATGTCTCAGGCCCTAAAACCCAAGCCCCAGGACGAAAGCAAGCTGGGTTTTGGCGCGATCTTCACCGACCACATGTTTGTTTGCAATTACACCGAAGGGAAGGGCTGGCATGACGCCCGTATCGTTCCCTACGGCCCCTTCCAGCTGGATCCCAGCTGCGTTGTGCTGCACTACAGCCAGACCATCTTTGAGGGCATGAAGTGCTACCGCCGCAAGGACGGCGGCATCCAGCTTTTCCGCCCAAGAGACAACTTTGCCCGCATGAACCGCTCGGCCAAGCGCATGGGCATGCCGGAACTTGATACCGATACCTTCATGGAAGGCCTATTGCGGCTTTTGCGCCTGGAAAAAGACTGGGTGCCCCACAACCCCGGCACCAGCCTATACATCCGCCCAACGCTTATCGGCACGGACAACACATTGGGCGTTCATGCTTCCCATACCTATCTTTTCTACATTATCCTGTCTCCCGTGGGCGCCTATTACGCCAGCGGCCTTGCGCCCAACGACATCTATGTGGAAGATGAGTACGTCAGGGCCGTTCGCGGCGGCATCGGCGAAACCAAAGCGGGCGCCAACTACGCGGCATCGCTTTTGGCAGGGCTTCATGCCGAGACCAAGGGCTATGCCCAGGTCTTGTGGCTGGACGGCGTTGAGCAAAGGTATATTGAGGAAGTGGGCTCCATGAACATCCTGTTTGCTTACGGCAACAAGATTGTGACGCCCAAGCTGTCGGGCAGCATCCTGCCGGGCATCACCCGCGACAGCGTGTTAAAGCTTGCCAAGCACCTTGGTTATGAAACGGCTGAAGAGCGGATGGATATCCACGAGGTACTCGCGGATATCGAGTCGGGCAAGCTGACGGAATCCTTTGGCTCCGGCACCGCGGCGGTCATTTCGCCGGTCAAGTCCTTTAGCTTTAAAGGCAAGAGCTACCAGGTGGGCGACGGCGGAATCGGCCCCGTGGCGCAGAAAATGTACGATACCTTAACCGGTATTCAGTACGGCACCGTGGAAGACAGCTTAGGCTGGATTGTCAAGGTATAAAGAACAATGATAAAAGAGGCTGTTAATAAGAAATATTTACAGTCTCTTTTTGTGTGCTTAAACGCGCAAGCCAAACAGGGGCATGAAAACATCGCCTCCGTTTTTGCCTATTACAAGGCGAAATAGCCTTTTGTTACGGAGAGTAACAGAATAGTCACGGCTCGTTTCTTGTGATATTCATATTCCTTTGCTAATACTATGCCACCTTTAAATTAGCCTTTTCTCACGCATCTTTTCCTCTTTGGCTGTGCCTGATTCAGTCGGCATAGGTCCACTATGCCTCCTTCATCAGGCTTTGCCAAACAGAAAAATTCGCTGCGATAAAGAGGCTATTCTAAAAGTGACATAGTATAAACGGAGTGATTATCTTTCCGTATACTGCGACCTTTGTCGTTCATCTTTCTCCCTCCGCGGATGTAAAGTGGTTCCATGCAAGAATACAGGATTTATTCAGCGATTCTTTAATGACTGAAGGTTTAGCTGCGCATAAATATGCGGAGATTATTGTGTAATTTTATTCTTTTTCGGAGAAGCTGTCAATTTTTTCGGAAAATAAAGGGTGCTTTTCCATCCACTCCCTGGCGATTTCCTTTGCCTTTTTCATGGCGGTGGGAAAGGCAAGGGCCTCCAAGTCTTTTGACCAAAAATATTGAGGCGGCGCTTTTGCGCTTTGGCACACAAAGGGCACGATGCTCATTTGCCAAACGCGGTGAGTAAAAATGTGGTTGGCCTGGGTTATATCTCCGTGCCTTATCACTTCAAGCCCCATCTCTTTGAGGGCTTTTTTCATACCTTGAACATTGGTTGCTTCTTCTGAAAGGATAAAAACATGCAGACCTTTCAGCAGTCTTTCCTCTCTTTTGTGGACAAGAACACCTTCTGGCGACAAGGCAATCATCACGCCCAGTTCCACTTCTTTGGGCGGGCGCTTCCGGTCCATTACGGGCAGGGTGGCGGGGTCGCCTTCTAAAAATGCCAAGCAATGCTTCTGAATGGGGCAAATGGCGCAGTCCGGTGTACCGGGGGCGCAGATGGTTGCGCCAAGGTCCATGAGCGCCTGGTTGATGTGGCCGCTGTCTGCAGGCTTCAATATTTCGCTATTCTCTTGAGGCATAAGCGTTTGGCCAAGGGCGCTTATCATGCGCAGGACAGAGGGTGTATCGATATTTTTTTCTATATGAAACAGGCGGGAAAGCACCCGCTTTAAGTTACCGTCAATGGCAGGGGCCGGCACATCAAAGGCGATGGAGGCAAGGGCTGCCGCTGTGTAGGGGCCGATGCCGGGCAGCTTTTTTAGTTCTTCCACACTGCGGGGAAAGCCTTGCTCCGCCACAATTTTGGCGCACTTATGCAAATTTCGGGCGCGGGAATAGTAACCCAGCCCCTCCCAGAGCTTAAGAACCTCTTCTTCCTCGGCGGTGGCCAGGGCCTGTATATCAGGAAAGCGTTCAAGAAAGCGGGTATAATAGGCTTCCACCGTTTCGGTGCGGGTTTGCTGCAGCATAATTTCCGACAGCCAAATGCGGTAGGGGTCCTTGCTGCCCCGGAAAACCAGGCTGCGGGCATTTTTTTCATACCAGGAAAGCAGGTCGATAGCTGTCGCCTGCCCTCTTTTAAGCTGCGCCTTGCTGGGCGTAAATTCGCTGGTCTTTTTCATAGAAAGTAGTGTAGCATACTTATCAAATTTGCACACCCCAGGGGCAATTGTTGAAGGAATAATTTTTTTGGAATTTTTACAAAATCATGCTTGACATCTATTTTCAAGGGTGCTATACTACTATCAGTTAGTCAAACCTAACCTCCTGATAAACAATGCCGCACAGGTAAGGGTGTGCGGCATTGTTTTGACGAAAAACAGGAAAAAGCCGTTTTTAATCTCTAATTTTTGGCGCAACCATGGATATAAATGGAACAAACGATGAATCTTATCAAAAAAGTACCAAGAATTTTGTTCAAACACTTGATATTTTTTTGAAAATAGGGTATATTATATAACGTAGGATTAGCACTCGAAAGAAAAGAGTGCTAACAAAATGCAAAGGAGGAACTTAAATGACCATTAAACCATTGGGTGACCGTGTTGTCATCAAGAACGTTGAAACAGAAGAAACCACCAAGAGCGGCATCATTTTAACGGGTACCGCCAAGGAAAAGCCCCAAGTGGCGGAAGTCGTCGCCGTGGGTCCGGGTGGCCTGGTGGATGGAAAAGAAGTAAAAATGCAAGTTGAAGTAGGTCAGAAAGTGATCTATTCCAAGTATGCCGGCACGGAAGTGAAGCTGGACGGACAGGAAGTTATCATCGTTCGTCAAAACGACATTTTAGCTGTTGTTGAATAATCAAAGGAGGAGAACAAATTATGGCAAAGCAAATTAAATTTGGAGCCGATGCCCGCAAGGCATTGGAAACGGGTATCAATACTTTGGCGGATACTGTCAAAATTACTTTAGGTCCCAAGGGACGCAACGTTGTTTTAGATAAAAAGTACGGCGCGCCCACCATCACCAACGATGGCGTGACGATCGCAAAGGAAATCGAACTGGAAGATCCCTTTGAAAATATGGGCGCGCAGCTGATAAAAGAAGTGGCCACCAAGACCAACGATGTGGCCGGCGACGGCACCACCACCGCCACCCTTTTGGCTCAGGCCATCGTGCGCGAGGGTCTGAAGAACCTGGCCGCCGGCGCCAACCCCATGGGTCTGCGTCAGGGCATCGAAATGGCCACGGCAGCGGCGGTTGAGGGCTTGAAAGAAATCAGCCAGCCCATCACCTCTAAAAACTCCATCGCCCAGGTCGCCTCGATTTCCGCGGATGAAGTGGCCATCGGCCAGCTCATCAGCGACGCTATGGAAACTGTGGGCAACGACGGCGTTATCACCGTTGAAGAATCAAAGACCATGGCAACCGACCTGACCACCGTTGAAGGCATGCAGTTTGACCGCGGCTACACCAGCGCCTACATGGTCACCGATACCGACAAGATGGAAGCCGTGCTGGACGAACCGCTCATTCTGATTACCGATAAGAAGATCAGCAACATTCAGGAAATCCTGCCCGTGCTTGAAAAGGTCGTGCAGCAGGGCCGCAAGCTCCTCATCATCGCTGAAGATGTTGAAGGCGAAGCCCTTGCCACCCTGGTTGTCAATAAACTGCGTGGCACCTTTACCTGTGTCGCCGTCAAGGCCCCCGGCTTTGGCGACAGGCGCAAGGAAATGCTGCGAGACATCGCCATCCTCACCGGCGGCGAAGTGATCAGCGACGAGCTGGGCCTTGACTTGAAGGACACCACCGTTGAGCAGCTGGGGCGCGCGCGCTCTGTGAAGGTGGATAAGGACAACACCACCATCATCGACGGCGCCGGCGACAAGGAAGCCATCCAGGCCCGCGTTAACCAGATCCGCACCCAGATTGCTGATACCACCAGCGATTACGACCGTGAAAAGCTGCAGGAGCGTCTTGCAAAGCTGGCTGGCGGCGTAGCCGTTATCAATGTCGGCGCGGCCACCGAGGTGGAAATGAAAGAGCGCAAGGCGCGCATTGAAGATGCCCTGTCTGCCACCCGCGCGGCCGTTGAAGAAGGCATCGTCCCCGGCGGCGGAATCGCCCTATTAAACGTTACCGATAAGGTCAAGGCCCTCTTGCCCGAGACCGCTGGCGATGTGAAGACCGGTGTTGAAATCGTGCTTCGTACCCTGGAATATCCCCTGCGCCAGATTGCCCAAAACGGCGGCATTGAAGGCAGCGTCATTGTGGACAACATCCTGCGCACCCGTAAGAAGGGCTATGGATACGACGTCGCCAGAGGCGAATACGTAGACATGATGGAGCGTGGCATCATCGACCCGACCAAGGTCACCCGCTCAGCTCTGCAAAATGCCGCCTCCATCGGCGCCATGATTCTGACCACCGAATCCCTGGTGACCGACATCCCCGAACCCGAACCCGCAATGCCCGCAGGCGGCGGTGGCATGGGCGGCGGAATGTACTAAGAACCAGCCTAAATGCTTTTCCCTCCCCACCAGGGGAGGGATTTTAATATGTAAAAAGCCCGCATCGTTTGAAGCGGGCTAATAAATTTAAGAAACGGTTATTGTTTCTTGGCCATCTTTTCTTTTTCAAGGCGGGTAATCCACATGGTGCAGGTAGCGTCGCCTGTAATGTTCAGGGTGGTTCTGCCCATGTCAAACAGCTTATCAACGCCTGCAATCAGGGCGATACCTGCGACTGGCAGGTTGACCGATTCAAGCGCCATGGCAAGCATGATCATGCCGGCGCCGGAGACACCCGCGGTGCCGATTGAGGCGATGGTGGCCGTGAGCACGATGGTGGCCATCTGGACAAGGGTTAACTCCACGCCATAGCAGGTAGCGATGAACACGCTGGCCACGCCCATGTAGATGGCGGTACCGTCCATGTTGATGGTGGCGCCAAGGGGCAGCACGAAGGAAGAAACTTCGGGCAGCGCGCCCATTTTGTTGCAGCATTCAATGTTGATGGGCAGAGTGGCGTTGGATGAGGTGGTGGTGAAGGCGGTAATCATGGCGCTGGACAAGCCCTTGAAGAAGGTGGAAAGCTTCATCTTGGCAAGGCCTTTTAGCGCGGCGCCGTAGACCAGCAGCGCATGAGTAATGTAGGCGATGTAGGCCACCAGGATAACCAAGGCAAGCGAGCCTACAATGGCGGCGCCGTTGACGGCGACCACATCCACCATGAGGGCGAAAACGCCGATGGGGGAGAAGCCGATGATCATGACCAAAATCTGAGTGGTCACATCGTTCATGTCGCTCATAAACTGGCCGATACGCTGGCCGGGCTCGCCTGCGAGCAGGATGCCGGCGCCAAGGAACAGGGCGATGACGATGACGGGCAGCATATCGGCATTGACCATGGGCGCAAGCACGTTGGACGGGAAAAGGCCGACAATGACCTTGGTTAGGTCGCTGGACTTGGCTTCATACACAAGGTCGGTGGTTTCAAGCTTGGGGAACCAGCCGAGGTTTTTGAACACGTTGGCAAAGAACAGGCCGATAATAACCGCGAAAGCGGTCGTTACCATGAAGAACACAATGGTCTTGCCGCCGATGGCGCCCACCCGCCTAAGATCTTTGAGCGCGACAACGCCAGTGACGATGGAGAACAGAACCACCGGTACCACGACAAACTTTAACAGGTTGATGTAAATGGTGCCTACGGGCTTGAGGTAAGTGGTCGCGTAGCTTGTCCAGCCAAGCAGGTTGACAGCGACGCCCACAGCAATACCCAGAATCATGCCAATAAAGATTTTGGCGCTTAAAGAAAGCTTGCGAGAAGACATACAAGAACCTCCTTACTTTAATGTGGAAATTGTACTATAATAAATTGGAAACACCAAGAGGCAATTGTTTTTATTCTGTTTTTATCATATAGTAATAGGAAGTAAAAGGAGTCATTTCATTGAAAAAAAGAATTTCCGCCCTGATTTTGGTTTTACTTATGCTGGTAACGCCTGGCCTGGCTCGGGAAGAAAGTCCCGATGCTTACTTTAGCCGCATGCTTAGATATTACAAAACCAGGGGAGCGACACTATTGATCGGTTGGGGAGACAAGATAATCTATCGACTGGATTATGGCACGCATGATCGGGCGAAAAGGTACCCCATCAATGAAAACAGTCTGTTCCGGGTGGCTTCGGTGACCAAGATGGTGTCGGCTATGGGCGTGATGAAGTTGGTGGAGGAAGGAAAGCTGGCTCTTTCCGATGATATTGGAGAGGTATTGGGCGTTACCCTGCGCAACCCCTATTATCCGGAGGAGCCCATTACCGTTGGGCAGGTATTAAGTCACACTTCTTCGCTTAGGGCGTCGGGTTCGTATAACAGCATCACCAAACCCATCGATGAGCAACTGCAAGCCAAAGACTACTTAAACAAGCAACCGGGTACATTTTTTGAATACTCCAACCTGAACGGCGGCTTGATGGGCAGCCTGATTGAACAGGTATCCGGGCAGAGCCTCAATGATTATATGACGGAGAATTTCTTTGCGCCTCTTGGCTTTGATGGCACCTACAACCTTTTGCTGCTTGAAAACCACGACGAAAGCAGAATCTCTCCTGAATATAATACCGATGGCTCTATCGCTCAGTCGGTTTCAAGTATCCTCAAGTCCGTTGAAACCCGCGGCAACAGTGTTGATCCTTTAAATCACTATAATCTTACGATCGGTTCGCTTTGGATAAGCGCCGAAGGCTTGATGAAACTGACCATGGCGCTTTGTGGTAACGGTGTGGTAAACGGTGTGCGGGTTCTTGAAAAGGAAACGGTGGAACTGATGCGTGCCGACCCTTCCACCTATTCCAAGTCGGGGGTTACTCTTGAAGGGGGTAGCTACGGTTTGTCGGTAGAAAAGCAGTTCTTTGGGCAAAATGCGCCTTGGTACGGCCACCAGGGGAGGGTACGGGGGCAGGTTGTAAGTGCCTACTTTCAGCCGGCTACCGGCCTTAGCTATGTTTTGTGTGTCAACGGTCAGGAAATAAAACTGCAAAACAATGTGAGCCGCTGTTCGCTGAACTTCATCAACAAAATTGAGGAGTGGTACCGGTCAGGTTATTTAATGAATATGATACCTGTATTATAAGCCATTTAATTTAAAATGACAAGTTACCCCCAATCGGGGGTTTTTTGTTGTGAAAGTCGACTAATGCGTCAGTTGGGAAAGAAACAGGGCGGGTAAAAAAGAATATGTTTAAAGGCTTGCCAAACGGGTAATATAATACTGGAATTAGAATTACTCTAAAGAAAGTGGATTGAAGTAACGAAAATGACCTACTATGCGCGAAAGATTTTAGAAGTAATCAACAATTCAACCCAGCACTGGACAGCGGAACAGATTTTCCTGGAACTCAAGCGATCTTGCCCCAAGGTGGTGCTGGCAACGGTATACAACAACCTAAACAGCCTGTATGCTGAGGGCTTGATTCAAAAAGTCACCCTGGAAGGTCAGCCCGATCGCTACGATAAGGCAGTCAAGCACGATCACCTCGTATGCAAAGAGTGCAACAGCCTAACGGATGTGTTCCTGCAAGATCTGACCCCGGCGCTAAACGCTCAGCTGGACAGTCCTCTGCTTTCTTATGATCTAATCATCAGCTATGTTTGCCCAAGCTGCAGACAAAAAGCTGCCGATACCATATAAATGATTGCTTATCAAGCGGGCTGGCCATCCGCTATAAGAATAGAAACTATGTAAAACTTTACTACCGACAACCGATATATAGAAAGGAAATTATCATGGAAAATACCAACAATGTAACCTATCATCGTATGCCGCTCATTGGAGATAAGGCGCCCAGCTTTACAGCCGTAACCACGCAGGGAACCATCAATTTCCCTGAAGACTATCAGGGGAAATGGGTCATTCTGTTCTCCCACCCCGCCGACTTTACGCCCGTTTGTACAACGGAATTTATGACCTTTGCCACCATGGCTGATGAGTTTAAGGCCATGAACACCGAACTTGTCGGCCTGTCCATCGACTCCTTGTATTCCCACATTGCCTGGCTTCGCAAAATTCAGGAGCTGGAGTGGAACGACATGAAGAATGTGGAAGTGAAGTTCCCCCTCATCGAAGATATCACCATGGAAGTTGCCAACAAGTATGGCATGGTCCAGCCCGGTCAATCGACCACTCAGGCTGTGCGCGCGGTGTTTGTGATTGACCCCAAAGGCGTCATCCGCACGGTTCTGTATTATCCCATGTCCACCGGACGTAACTTTGACGAAATCAAGCGCATCGTCCAGGCTCTGCAAAAAGCGGATAGCGACAGTGTAGCCACGCCCGCCGACTGGCGCCCCGGCCAGGACGTTATCGTTCCCACCGCCGGTTCCTGCGGCGTTGCCAAGGAGCGCATGGAAAGCGCCGACGAAGACACCTACTGCCTCGACTGGTTTATGTGCTTCAAGAGAGAAAACAAGGCCTAACCGAATGCAGCAAACTCAATAAAACAAACAAAAAAGGGCTTGCGCTCTGTGAAAACAGAGGCAAGCTCTTTGGATTTACTGCAATGGGGGTTACTTTGCCTTTTTGTTCTGAAACAGCTTGGATTCGGTGCCGTTCATCAGTCGCTGGATGTTGGAGCGGTGGCGCCAGTAGCCCAGCACGCATAGCGTAAAGGTTGTTACAATGTCCGGGAAAAAGGGCCGGGCAATGATGGTATAGATGAAAGACAGGCTTACAAAAGACAAGCTGGCAAGTGATACATACCTGGTAATAAGCGCGATGGCAACGGCAAGGGCAAAATTAATCAGCGTAGGCACGGGAAAGAGGAACAGGAGCACCGCTGTTGACGTGGCAATGCCTTTACCGCCCCTGAAGCCATAAAAAATAGGCCAATTATGTCCAAGTACGGCAGCGATGCCGGCAAGGGCGGCTCCGTTGCGGCCTGCAATCAGGTACCCTATCGTGCAGGAAACCATGCCCTTGGCAAAGTCACCAAGGAAGGTAAGCACGCCCATCTTGGCGCCCAGCAGCCTAAGCACATTGGTGGTGCCGATGTTGTGGCTGCCCTGCTTTCTGATATCCACCCCCGTATTGCGGGTGATCATAAGCCCGGCAGACAGGCTGCCCAGAAAATAACCAATAAAGGCACTGATAATCAAACGAATCATGAGTTATAGACCTCTTTCTCACTTTTTTTGCGTAAAGTCAAGCGCAAAGGGGTGCCCTCAAAGCCGAAGGCCTTGCGCAGCTGGTTTTCAAGGTAACGTTCGTAGGCAAAGTGCAACAGGTGCTCTTCATTGACAAACAGGAGGAATTCGGGCGGCAGCACCCCGCTTTGGATGGCGTAGTAGATGCGCAGGCGTTTGCCTGAAATCATGGGCGCCTGCAGGGCAATCTGCGCGTCGCCGATCACATCATTTAGGGCGCCGGTGGGAATGCGCTTGGTCGCCTGGGCGTAAACCTTGCTGATTTCCTCCCACAGGGTGTGGGTGCGCTGGCCGGTCAGGGCGGAAATAAATAATACAGGGGCATAGGAGATAAAGTCAAGGCGGCTTAGCACCTGCTTTTGAAATTCTTCCAAAGTGCCTGTTTCTTTTTCAATGGCGTCCCACTTGTTGACTACGATAATGCAGGCCTTGCCTTCATCACGGGCGATGCCGGCGATCTTGGTATCCTGCTCGGTGACGCCGTCGTTTGCGTCAATTAAAAGCAGCACTACATCGCACCTGCGGATGGCCGCGAATGAGCGGATGACAGAATAGCGCTCAATGGTGCCGTCTTCCACGACGCGCTTTCTGCGGATGCCGGCGGTATCGATCAGGTTATACAGCGTTCCGTCCGGGTGCAGGAAGGGGGTGTCGATGGCGTCCCTTGTGGTGCCGGGGATGTCCGATACCATGGCCCGCTCCTGGCCGATCATCCGGTTTAATAGGGAAGACTTACCTACGTTGGGGCGGCCGACCAAGGCTACGGAGACAGTTTGAGGCTTTTCTTCATCGGGGTCAGAGGTTTCCTCGGGCAAGAGCTTCACAATCTCGTCCAAAAGATCGCCAAGCCCCAACATGTTGGTCGAAGAAATGCCGATAGGATCGCCCATGCCCAGCTGGTAAAACTCATAGATGACATCTTCAAGGCCGGCATAGTCCAGCTTGTTCACCACCAGCAGCACGGGCTTTTGCGCTGCCCTCAGGTAGCCAGCAATTTCCTCATCCTGGTGGGTAAGGCCATCCCGGGCGTCGGTAAAAAACAGGATCACATCGGCCGTGTCAATGGCGATTTGGGCCTGATGGCGCATTTGGGATAGAAACACGTCGTCGCTTTGCATGTCGATGCCGCCGGTATCCACCAGGGTAAAGGTGCGGCCTGTCCACTGGGTATCTGCATAGACACGGTCCCTGGTAACGCCGGGCGTGTCTTCCACAATGGAGATGCGGTGGCCGGCAATGGTGTTAAAAAAAGTAGACTTGCCCACATTCGGCCTGCCGACGACGGCGACAATGGGCGGGGTTTTAAGCATTGATAAACTCCTTTATTGTATGGCTTCAAAAAAAGAAAAGCCGTTGTTTCGAACGATACGCACGGGTTTGCCCAGCGCTTTTTCAAGGCCTTCAAGGCTCACATCGTCAAGCAGCTGCTTATCGTCGTTATCCAGCATGCTTTCGGAAATCAGGTACACATCGCAGGGAATATTTTTGACTTGATTAAGGATGTCGCCTGCTGTCAGCAGGCCCGTCACAGTGACGCTTGGGCCAAAAAAATCGTTGCGGATGGGTACGATGGTAACCAAGTAATCGGGAAAGTAGGTTTGCATCCATTTTTTCAAGTAGGGATAAACGGAGTGTCCGCAGGGGATACAGTAGCGAATAGAGCTTGCGGGCTTCTTTTCGGTTTGCGCGGCTTTGAGGCTGTCTTCCATCAGCCTTAGCATACCCACGCCGTTTTCAACCTGCGGATAATCGTCATACCAGATAGCCGGGGGAATGTCCTTTTCGGCCAGAGCGACAAACTCGTCCGCCGGGTAGACAAAGGCATTGCCGTATTTTTCAAGACTTTTTTTACGGAAACCGTCCACGATGCTTAAAACTTCCAGCGCTTGTTCCTTGGTGTAGGGCGCCAATGGTTCAAGCCCTTTTCTGTGGCAGGTAAGCCCCACCGGCACAATGGCGCAGGACAGGGCGGCAGGCCTTAATTCTTCCAAGTCGCCCAGGGTTTTTTCAAGCTCCCTGCCATCATTGACGCCCGGCACCAGCACCACCTGCGCGTGAAAAGACAGGTTGTGGTCTTTTAAGGCCTGCAGCCGTTTGACAAGGCCCCTTGCCAAGGGGGTGCGCAGCATCTTTACCCGCACATCATCATCGGTCGCGTGCACGGAAATATACAGCGGGCTTGCCTTTCGGCGCAGGATGCGCTCAAACTCGGTGTCTGATACGTTGGTTAAGGTGATAAACGAGCCTGTGAGCAGGCTGTAGCGCCAGTCGTCGTCCTTGATATAAAGGGAAGGGCGCATACCACCCGGCATCTGGTCCACAAAACAAAAAATGCACTGGTTGGCGCATTCCCTGGGCGCGGGCAGGGTTTCCTGTTCAAGGTGAATGCCAAGCGGCTGCGTTCCCTGGTGGATAATGTCCACCTCACGGCGCTTGCCTTGGCTGTCTTCAACCACGAAGTTGAGGTAGCGCTTACTTGTGAGGGCTTGGTAGTCTACCAAATCCAGCACCTTTTCGCCATTGATGGTAAGGATTTTGTCCCCGTCTTTTAAGCCGCGGCGGGCGGCCAGGGACCTTTCGTCCACCTTCAAAATACGCAGCATGCACACCTCCACAGCCTATATTATCTGTATTAATCGTACTTATGTCAAGAAAACGTAAAGGCACCGACTTGCGGTGCCAATAAAGGAGGAATTATTGTTCTTACTTTAATATGATAACGCGCAGCTAAGCGCTTTGATGACCCGCTACTTCTATAACATGGAACTGCGCCCCACGGTGTTTACCGGACCTGACGGCAAGGGTTTTGATCCCTACCTTCGCCTTAGCTGGATTGCCCTGGATGAAGATATGCAGCCGGGCTACGATTTAGCCTTCGAGTTGCTGTTTAACACGCAGCTTCACGATGCCCAGAAGATCAAGGATGTGGTGGGAAGACTTCGACAATCTTTCGAATCTTAATCTATCGCTTGACATGGAGG
>CAYFTJ010000019.1:0-28082 GCA_964346155.1 uncultured Oscillospiraceae bacterium | reverse complement strand
TATGAAGGAACAGGATAAGTTTCTGTTTTTTATTTGCCTAAATCTTTTTTGTGGTCGCTCCTATATTTGCTTTTATTTATGAAGCGATGGCTGAGTAAACGCAAAGTTAATACAATTCGATATTGCTGTTGAGAACTAATTGCGGGGGCAATAGAATCGTGCTTGATTCTATTGTGCCTTCCATGATGTACCAAAAGAGCTGCTCCAGGCCCATCCGCCCTTGCTCAAATTGATTTTGGCATATTGTAGCCTGTACAATGCCTTGGCTGATGTGGGTACGTAAATTTTCGCTTATATCAGAAGTGATGAGAGTTAATTTCCTTTCCATGCCCATATCCTTAACGGCTTTGATGACGCCGAAAGAGTTAAAGGAGTCGACATAGATGCCAGCCAAATTAGGGTATTCACGCAGAGTTTGAACGGTTGCATCGTAGGCGACGTCCATATTGTCGTGATGGCTGTATGTGGCAACAAGAGATAAGGGGGTGACAAGCGTTTGCTCTTTAAATCCTACCAAAATTTCACTATGGATGCTGCGCTCGCCGTAGCTGCCGGAGGCAATTGCCACGGCTTGATTTGCGTTCCCCATTCTATAAAGCAACTCCGCGGCCATACGGCCTGCCACGCGGCCATGATAGCGGATTGACAGCTTGCGCGTTGAAATGGCTATATCATTGACAACTGTGACGACAGGGATTTTGTCGCGCTCTATTGCCTCAAACCCATCTGCATATCGAGCGCATATTAACAAACCATCGTACCTGTCTTTGGCAATATGTTCAAGCGTATTGTTTAAGAATTCAGTACCGGCGGCAGCGTTGGAATCGCCGCCTGAATAAGAGAAAAAATCCGTATGAAGATTGAAGCCGGCAAGATCCTCCGTTGCTTGCTTTGCGCCCGCTATTATTGAATCGTGGAATTCCGGAAAGTTGGTAAAGGCAATGACTGCCAGACGAACATTCTTGCTGGACAGCGAGCGCGCCAGGCGGTTTGGTTTGTATCCCAAGCGATCCACCATCTCCAGCACACGTTCTCTTGTCTTTTCATGGATGGTTTCTTTTCCGCTAAGAGCACGATGGACAGTTGCGGTCGATACATTGAGAGCTTTTGCCACATCATATATCGTTACGCGTTTTTTTGTTTCTGGGGGCATCTGTGGACATCCTTTCGCCTGAATCTGTTCAAATAATAAGATACTGTTATGCAATTGTCAAACTGCCGGCAACCCGAAGGAGTGATGAATCAATGGTATGGGGATCATATCCGAGAACGGTTATTCTTGCTAAGTGAAAGGCGATAAAATAATACCTTGGTCAATCTTATCAAGCTGGGTCTTGAAGCCACATTAAATGCTGTAAGAATGAAAACATGAAGAACGCAAGAGGAGCTTGTAATTTTTTTACGTCGATTGTTATATTGCAATAAGTAGGTAGAATTTGTTTTTTTAATGTTTTTCAAAAACGGGCGCTTGCAAATTCCTCACATTGGTTGTATAATAGGGACAAGAATATTTTGATTTATAGAAAAATGTAACCGATTACAAAACGAAAAAAGGTTTGTTGGAAAGGCTCCCAAGGCATAGTTGCGTTTAATCTGAAACATAAGAAAAGAACCATGCGAGTTTCTGAAATTAAACAGATAGTCGATATGTAAACCCACAAAAGGCAGGTTATACTTGCCCATTGGTATTACACTGAAAGGCAGGAAGTCATGAAATTACCTACTAGCCAACGTGATTGCGTTGCGGTATACGGGAACATGAAACAAGTTGCCCGCTTGAAGCGATATGTTTTTTTAGAGGGCAAAGCCACCGGCGTTGAAGCTGTGGACCTTGATACCGGAGGAGGATTTTCTTGCACGATTTTGCCCGGGCGTGGGATGGATATCGCCTGGGCATCCTACAGAGGGATACCGGTTTCGTATATTTCTAAAACCGGTATTGTATCTCCCGCTTACCATGACCCGCGAGAGTCGCAATGGCTGAAGAGCTTTTTTGCAGGTCTGCTGACGACCTGCGGCTTGGGAAATGCAGGTCCTGCGTGCGAGGCGGATTTGCCTGTTGTAGGCAAAACTCCTTTTGGGTTGCATGGTGATATTTCAAACACAGCTGCGGACAATATTTGTTTGTCTGAACGCTGGCTTGCCGACGGTCGTTATCAACTGAAAATATCCGGCCGGGTAGAAGAAGGCAGATTTCATGGCGAACATCTCGAGATGCGCAGAACAATTCATGCTTTTTTGGATGAAAAGAAAATCACAATCGAAGATGAGTTCAGCAATACGGGGAACTCGGCGCAGCCGTTGATGTTCTTTTATCATATCAATATTGGGTATCCTATTTTCAGCAAGGATTCGCGGTTCCTTTCCAAGAGCAAAAATATTATTCCGGCTAACAAGGCCGCCGCTGCCAACCTGCAAACATATGACCGGTTTTCCGAGCCGCTGGAAACATATGATGAACAACAGTTTTATCATGATTTAATACCGGATGAATCCGGATACACGACGGTCGCGCTCATCAATGACGCGATTAACTTAGGAGTTTATTTGCGTTTTATGCCCGGGCAGCTGCCAAAATTCGCGCAGTGGAAGGTATGCAGGGCAGGAGATTATGTTTTTGCGTTTGAGCCTGGGAATTGCCATCCTGTCGGGAGAGCGGTTCAGGAACAGACGGAAGGATTTGAATGGCTGGCGCCAACGCAGGTCAAGACAGTCAACTATGAAATCGGCATATTAGATGGAGAATCGGATTTGATGATGATTAAGGAAAAACTGTTGGCATGACGATATATTTAACAGGGATAAGAAATAATTAGGTTGAAAGGGGACAGGCAATGAGTATCGTAGTATTTGGTAGTTTTGTGGTGGATTTGACCAGCCGTTCGGCAGGTCTTCCTTTACCGGGGCAAACGCTTCAGGGCAGCTCATTTAAATATGGAGCGGGCGGAAAAGGTTCAAACCAGGCTGTGGCTGCCCATCGCGCGGGCGCGGACATCACCTTGGTTACAAAGATAGGCAAGGATTTCTTTGGCCAGGTGGCGCTGGATTTTTATCAGGGTGAAGGAATGAACACCGACTATATCTTGCGGGACGATGTGAAGGAAACGGGCGCAGCGCTCATCATGGTCGATGAAAGCAGCGCGCAAAATAAGATTGTTGTGGTTAGCGGTGCGTGTGGGAACATTACTGCGGAAGATATTGAAAAATGCAAGGATTTGATTGAGAATGCTTCTATTTTGCTGTTGCAGCATGAAATCAATATAGATGCGCTGTATAAGGTGATTGAGGTGGCGTATGACGCGGGTGTGCGCATTGTTTTGAATCCTGCTCCGGCCGCGCCGATTCCCGATGAAATACTCAAAAAAATAGATGTAATCACCCCCAATGAAACCGAGGCGCAAACGCTTACCGGGATTCAGATTAACAACGAAGAAGATGCCCGGCGGGCAGCTAAAGCTCTATTGGACAAGGGTGTTCGTGAAGTGATTATTACCTTGGGAAGCCTTGGCGCATATGTGACGGACGGCAAACAAGATTGGATGATTGACAGCATCAAGGTTGATGTAGTTGATACCACCGGAGCTGGCGACGCCTTCAACGGCGGCTTGGTAACGGCTCTGGATGAAGGCAAGAGTTTGCTCAATGCTGCCCGCTTTGCCAATGTAGTGGGAGCGTTGTCAGTCACCCAAAAAGGAACCGCGCGCTCTATGCCGGAGCGCAAACAAATTGAACAACTTTATCAAGAAACATATGGATTGGAAAGCTAAAGAGTTTTAAGGAGGAAGGAAATGGAAACGTATCCGCTGGGAGTTAGGCGAGACGGCAGCTATTACACTCGAATTGAATGGGCCAGCCATACGGAATCAGACCCAACTTTCTGGGTTGTAAACTTGATTCGGGATGACACGGAGCGCAATGGCGGAACTTGGGGCGCCAATACGATGGGTCCGGCGCATGTTGTTCTTAGTTTCTTTGGGGAAGAACAGGAGGTTAGCAGGGTCCGGATATTTGGGAATGTCGGTTTGGACATCTCTATCCTTGAGGAATTGGCAAAAACAATCGATATTTATTACAGTGATACCGATGAGCCCCGCAAGCTTCGCCGGCAGGAAGACAAAATTGATGATGTACCCTGGAATTTTGTTACTCGTGTGAATATGCCCAAACAGGAGGGCTGGACCGAGATTATGTTCGAGCAGCCAATCAAGGCGAAATACCTGAGATTTGATTTGGTGGAAAATCACGGTACACCGCCGGATATTCCATGGACAGAAACAAGTGAGATAAAAATTTACCCCTAACTTGGGGATTGTTTGGAGGTATTGAACAAAATGAAAAAGGGAAACTGGGCACTTATTAACTCAGAGAACGTCAAGCCATATGTATGTGATGAGACATATTCTTCAAAACTGCTTACCGGCGATGAGCTGATCGGCTCACCCGTTATTAACCTCAATGAGGGAACGCTTAAAGCCGGCTGCAGAACATCTGGCGATGCGCATGATGATACTGAAATCTATTATATTGTTTCTTGTGAGGAGGGAAAGTGCTCGGTGTGGTTGGATGATGAGGAAGTGCTATGCAAGCCGCAGGATGTAATCATCATTCCGCCGAAAGTTTTCCATTGGATAGACAACACAAAAAGCAGCAAGCCCTTCATATTAATGACTTTTTGGCCACGGCAAGAACAAAATGGCGTATATCATGCTAGGTTGGCAGCCTGGGGTAAGTCTTTTATCCAGGAAGATGAAAATTATGAAGCGAAACGAATCCAAAAGAAAGGGGAAAAATAATAATGGAACCAATCAATCGATATCTTGATCACGCGGTCCTCAAACCGGAAATGACTCCCGAACAGGTCAAAGAAGCCATTCAGGTGGGCATTGACTATCAGGTACGCACGGTCTGCGTTCATCCCGGTGACATCCCCTTGGCGCTGGAAATGTGTGAAGGAACCGCTACGCAAGTCATTTGCGTATTGGATTTTCCTCATGGCCGCGGCGGAAAGGAAACCAAGAAAGCCTTGGCTGCCATGTACGCGAAAATGGGCGTCGCCGAGATAGACATGGTGATGAACTATGGGCTCGCACGCGCAGAACAATGGGATCTATTGAAAGAAGACATAGAGTGCGTTGTGCAAGAGGCTCACAGACATAATGTGCCCGTCAAGGTCATTATTGAAGCAAGTGAACTGAGTCGGGAGCAGATTATCGGGAGCGTTCATGCCTGCATCGCTGCCGGAGCTGATTTTGCCAAGTCTTCAACAGGATTTAGCTCAGGCGGATCAACACCGGAGATTGTAAAGACAATGCTGGAGGCTGCTGACGGAAAGATCAAGATAAAGCCGTCCGGCGGAATCCGCAATAAGCAAACTGCGCTGGACTACATACAGGCCGGAGCGGCTCGCTTAGGCGTAGGGTTTGCGTCCACTCCGGCAATCTGCGACGCCCCCGCGCATTCCAAATAAGAACATTCATCAAGAAAGGAAATAGCCATGCAAACATCAAACGTCGAAGCCCTCGTTATGGAACTCATCAAGAAAGCGCGTTCTGCCCAACAAGTAATTGAAAAATACAATCAGAGCCAAGTAGATGCCTTGGTGAGAGCAGTTGCGAAGGTTGTATTTGACAATGCCGAATCTTTGGCAAAAGACGCGGTGGAAGAAACGCGCATGGGGCGTTATGAAGATAAGGTAAAGAAAAACAAAGGCAAGGCCCGCGTTATCTGGAGCGACTTGAAGGGGAGGAAGAGCGTTGGGATTATCCGCGAATTACCGGAGGAAGGCCTCATTGAGGTTGCTAAGCCTATGGGCGTTGTCGGCGCGGTCACCCCAACTACCAACCCTATTGTTACCCCTATGTGCAACGCGATGTTTGCCTTGAAGGGACGCAACGCGATTTTGATTAGCCCGCATCCGCGGTCAAAGAAGTGCAGCTCCCGGACAGTGAAGCTGATGCGTGAAGCGATTGCCGCGTTAGGCGCGCCTGAGGATCTGATTCAGGTGATTGAAGAGCCGAGCGTGGAAGCGTCCGCGCTGGTGATGAAGTCCTGCGATGTCTGTATTTCAACGGGCGGCATGGGCATGGTGCGCGCGGCCTATTCATCGGGCAAACCGGCCTTTGGGGTAGGCGCTGGGAATGTGCAGTGCATCCTTGGCAAGGACGCGGATATTGACAAGGTTGTGCCCATGATTATTGAAGGCAGGGCATTTGACAACGGTATTATTTGTTCAGCCGAGCAAACGGCCATTGTACCTGAAAAAGAGCTTCAGCGTGTGATTGACGCGTTTGTACGTGAAGGCGCGTATTACATCAGCGACAAAGAGGAGGTTGAAAGGGTCAGAGAAACTCTCTTCCCCGATGGCGTGGTGAACAAGGCCTGTGTTGGCCAGAGCGCGGCCTTTGTCGCGGAAAAAGCAGGCATTCAGGTTCCCGAAAACACCAAGATTTTGCTTGTGAAGACGGAAACTTATGGTGAAAAAGACCATCTATCCAGCGAAAAAATGGCGCCTGTACTCACTTTATATACATATAAGGAATGGGAAGAGGCGATAGATATTGCGCAGGCCAACCTGAATGTTACCGGATTAGGCCATAGTGTATGTATTCATTCTCATGATAAAAAAGAAATTGAGTACGCTGCGCTGAAACTTCCGGTTTCAAGAATTTTGCTCAATCAAATTTGCGCTACTTCAAATGGAGGCAGCTTCTTTAACGGCCTGGCCGCCACAACCACGCTTGGTTGCGGGAGCTGGGGCAACAACTCAATCAGCGAGAACCTGAGCTGGAAACACTTGCTTAATATCAGCCGTGTTGCCGACATTAAGCCCGGAAGCTTCGTGCCCGATGATGAGCAGATTTGGGGGCAAGAATGAAACTGCTGGAATATCAGGCGATTTCCCTGTTTAATCAATATCAAATACCGACAATGAAAAGCGCTGTGCTTTCTCATGGAGAGTGTTTTGATGACATAGCGGGCGCTGAGGATTTCCGTTTTCCCTTGGTTGTAAAGGCGCAAATCGCGTCTGGAGGCCGAGGCAAAGCGGGTGGCATCCGCTTTGCGCAAACAACAGAAGAGGCCCGTAAACATTGCGGGGATCTTTTGGGCAGTGAACTGCTTGGCCATACCGTACATCAGGTATTGTTGACGGAAAAAGCGGATGTTAGGTCGGAATGGTATTTGTCCATCATCTTAGACCGGGTGGACAAATGCCCGATGATTATTTTTTCACCCGAAGGGGGAATGGATATTGAGGAGCTGGCAAGAACACAGCCCCAAAAAATTCTGCGTTTGCCGATTGATCCATTCATTGGCGTTCAGCCATACACTGTTTCCTATCTGCTGGCAAAAAGCGGGCTTTCCCCCTCCTATCAGGATGAGCTATATAAGGTAATTTGCCGCCTCTATCAACTGTTCCTGCAGCAGGACGCGTTACTGACTGAAATTAATCCGCTTGCCGTATGCGGGGATGATGAAAGAATCATTGCGTTAGACGGCAAGGTGGAGATTGACGACAGCGCGCTGTATCGCCAGAAAGTGTGGCTCCAAGCGCGGGAAGTGATGCCTGAAGAGGATTTTGTGAAGGAAGCCAGAGCTTTCAATTTTCTCTATATCCCGATTGAAAAAACAGGGCCGGTTGCTGTTATTTCAAATGGCTCCGGCATGCTGATGAGCTGCATTGATTTAATTGCCAAAGAAGGTATTCAGGTCAGCGCGGCGCTGGATTTGGGCGGGGGAGCGACAGCGGACAGGATCAGCCAGGGTTTGCGGATTATGTTGTCAACGCCGGGGATAAAGGTTGTGCTTATCAACATCTTCGGCGGGATAACCAGATGCGATGAAGTGGCACAAGGCGTTCAAGACGCAATTGAGAATTACCTTGGCAAGGGACAGTTTGTAATTGTTCGTATGGAAGGAACCAACAAGGAAAAAGGCGTTGCGATGCTGGAAGGAATGGACAACAGCCTCCTGATGGCGGAAGATATTCGCCAGAGCGTTGATCTTCTTGTTGAAAGGAGGGATTTGCTGTGAGCGTTCTAATTAACAAAGAAACCAAGGTCATCGTACAGGGGATTACAGGGCGGGAAGGTCAGTTTCACACGGAGCAGATGCTTGCCTATGGCACCAAGGTTGTTGCAGGGGTTACCCCCGGAAAAGGCGGGCAGGAGGTACACGGAGTTCCTGTATTTCATACTGTTCGTGAAGCTATGGAGCATACCCAGGCTGACGCGAGCGTGTTGTTTGTCCCCGCGCGGTTTGTTAAGAATTCCGCAACCGAGGCGATTGAGGCAGGCGTTCCGCTTGTTGTTACGATTGCCGAGCATGTGCCTGTACAGGACATGATGTACTGCCGCAGGCTGGCAAGAGACCGCGGCGTTCAGCTTGTGGGGCCCAACTCATTTGGCATTATTTCTCCGGGAAAATGCAAGATTGGCTTCATGGCGCACAGGATTTTCTCGCCGGGGCATGTTGGCATCATGAGCCGCAGCGCGACCAACTGCTATGAAACGGTTTTCATGCTGACACAGAAAGGCATTGGCCAATCCACCTGCGTAGGGGTGGGCGGCGACATGATTCCGGGTTCAACCTTTATCGACATACTGCCCGAACTGAATGCGGATGAAAACACAAAGGCTATTGTGCTGATCGGAGAAATTGGCGGCAATGAGGAAGAACTTGCCGCGGAATATATCAAACGGCATGTGAAAAAGCCGGTTGTTGCAGTCATCACCGGAAAGAACGCGCCCAAAGGCCGCAGTATGGGGCATGCGGGAGCGATTGTGTCTGCCGACGGGACGGGCAGCGCTCAAAAGAAAGAGAGCGCATTGCGGGATGCAGGCGTTCATATCGCTGAAAGCACCCGCCATATTGCTGAAATCCTGCTTAATTTACGGGAGGAGTATGAATTATGATTTCAAAGGAAAGAGCGTCGCGGATTTATTTGACCATGCACCGTATCCGCGGCTTTGAGGAACAGGTCGTGAGCTTGTTTGAATCCAATAAGCTCAGGGGCTCCGTTCATCTGTGCATAGGGCAGGAAGCGATTGCCGCAACGGTATGTTCCAACCTCACTGAGAAGGACTATATTACCAGCACGCATCGCGGCCATGGGCATTGCATTGCCAAAGGCGCGAGGCTGGATTACGCGATGGCTGAGTTAATGGGCAAAGCAACAGGATATTGCAAAGGCCGTGGCGGCTCTATGCACATCGCTGACTTTGAAACGGGAAATTTAGGAGCGAACGCGATTGTGGGCGGAGGCATTCCCATTGCGGTGGGCGCTGGCCTAGCCGCTAAAATGCAAAAGCGCAAAGAGGTGGCTGTCAGTTTCTTTGGAGACGGGGCGAGCAATGAAGGGATATTTCACGAGGCGCTCAATTTAGCTTCTTTATGGAAGGTACCGGTCATTTTCGTCTGTGAAAACAATGGTTATGGCATCTCGGTTCCTGCCTGGCAATCCACCAGTGTTGAGGATATCAGTGTAAGGGCTGTATCGTACAATATGCCCGGTGTGACTGTTGATGGAAACGATGTTGAGGCGATTGACGAAGCTTTCCGCGCGGCGCTGGAGCGCGCCCGTGCCGGCGAAGGCCCTACTTTGATTGAATGCAAAACCTACCGTTGGCTTGGGCACTGGACAGGGGATCCGCAGACCTATCGTACCCGTGAGGAAATAGAGAGCTGGAAAGAAAAGTGCCCGATTAAGCGCTACGGAGAGAAATTGCTGGAGCAGGGATTTACAGCCAAGGAATTGGAGCAACTCTCCCAGCAGGCGAAAAAAGAAGTTGAGGAAGCGGTAGAATTTGCGCTAAACAGCCCGCTTCCCGATGAGAGCAAAATTCTTGAAGACGTGTTTTATGAGGAGGCATGAGATGAGCAAAAAAACATACGCCATCGCAATCCGAGATGTTATTGCTCAGGAAATGCGCAGGGATGAGAATGTTTTTATCATGGGTGAAGATATCGAAATACTGGGGGGAATATTTGGCTGCTCCAGGGATTTGTATAAGGAATTTGGTACTGAACGTGTGAGGAACACTCCAATCAGTGAGGCGGGATTCATTGGAGCGGGCCTTGGTGCCGCCTGCGCAGGCATGCGGCCCATTGTCGAATTGATGTACATGGACTTTACTCTGGTTGCAATGGATCAGATTATTAACCAAGTGGCCAAGACCCGCTACATTTTCGGCGGCCGGGCGAAAATTCCGCTGGTGATCAGAGGTCAGCAGGGTATAGGCCGCGGAAATGCCGCCACACACTCCCAAAGCCTGGAAACGATCTTTATGCATTTTCCGGGTCTGAAGGTCGCTTGCCCGTCTACGCCTCAGGATGCGGCAGGGCTGCTCCGCACGGCAATTCGGGACGACAACCCTGTCATGTTCTTTGAGCATAAGGCTCTTTATGCCGATAAAGGCGAGGTAAGTGATGATCCTGAATTCATGCTGCCTTTTGGCAAGGCGGACATCAAGCGTGAAGGTACAGATGTGACGATTGTTGCCAATCTACTGTATGTCAAGCGCGCTTTGGAAGCGGCAAAGGAACTGGAAAGTATAGGTATTTCTGCTGAAGTTATCGACCCGATGACCTTAGTACCTTTTGATAAGGAAACAGTGGTGAACTCGGTCAAGAAAACCGGAAGACTGGTGGTTGTGCATGAAGCGCATCAAAGCGCCGGTTGGGGGGCCGAGGTGGCAGCGATGGTTACCGAGGAGGCTTTCCGGTATCTTGACGCGCCTCCCCTAAGGCTTGGAGCGCTTGCGTGTCCTTTGCCGTTTGCGCTGAATTTGGAGAATGCCGCAACGCCTCAGGTGGCTGACATTGTTCAAGCCGCCCGGAAAGTTTGCTATCGTTAAGAGGAGCTGAAAAATGGCACATAAGATTATCATGCCCAAACAGGGCCTGCAAATGACAGAGGGATATATTGCCCAGTGGCTGAAAGCGGAAGGTGACATGGTCAAATTAGGAGAGCCGCTGTTTGAAATGGAAACAGACAAACTTACCATCACCATTGATTCCACGGCCGAAGGCAAGCTGCTGAAGATTGTGCATCCGGAGGGTGATACGGTCCCCATTACCGAAGTGATTGCTTACATTGGTGAAGAGGGAGAAGAGATTGAAGATATCCAAGCGCCTTCACCGCCCGCCGATGTTTCGGTCAAAGAGGTTGAGTTACCCAAGGAAAGCCGGCTTGTAAGCGAATCGATTGCTGCTTCGGTGCAGGCTGACGGGAAGTACGCCACTCCCCGCGCGAAGATGAGAGCGCAAGAGCATGGCATCCCGATTGATTCTGTAAATGCTACCGGTCCGGACAACCTGATTATTGAACGGGATGTATTGGCTTACAAGCCTGTAGCGGCGAGCCCTCTTGCGCGCAAACTTGCTGGCCTTGGTGATATATCCCTGGACGGTGTTGAGGGGTCCGGCGCGCGCGGCAAGGTTATGGCATCCGATGTGCGGCAGGCGCTGGCTACTCAGCCTATAAATGAAACGTCCGAGCGCTTGGAAACAGTGATTCCGATGGACGGAATGCGCAGGGGAATCGCCAATACCATGCGCGGCAGTTTGAGTACAACAGCACAGGCCAATCACAGCATGCTTGTGGATATGAGCGAATGTGTTCGCCTGCGGCAACGCATGAAAAAAGCGGAAATCAAAATCAGTTTCAATGATATTATCATCCTTTGCGCGGCCAGGGCTTTAAAGGAGTATCCACAGGTCAACGCGGTTCGGCAGGAAGACAGCATTGTTCAAAAGCATTACGTGAATGTAGGCATGGCTGTTGCTACTCCGCGTGGCTTGCTGGTGCCCGTTATCATGGATACGGATAAAAAATCCCTGCAGGAAATAGCCGGCATAACCGCGGTGCTTGCTGAAAAAACAAAGAGCGGAACGATTACCCCTGACGAATTGACACAGGGTACCTTCACCGTGACCAACCTTGGCATGCTGGGGGTGGATAAGTTTGTCGCGATCCTCAATCCTCCCGAATCAGGCATTCTGGCGGTGGGCGCGATTAAAAAACAGCCAGTAGTCTTGGAAGACGACAGTATAGCCGTTCGCCCGATGATGTGGATTACGCTTACCTATGACCACTGTGTTATTGATGGCGCCCCTGCCGCGAGTTTCCTGGGAAGAATTAAGGAATTGCTTGAGGATCCGATCCTATTGTTGTAAGAAAGGCATGGTCATGAGTAGAGAGTTTGATGTAGCTGTTCTGGGCGGCGGCCCCGGAGGGTACGTAGCGGCCATTCGCTGCGCCCAATATGGCTTGCGTACAGCGTTGATTGAAACCGGCGAATTGGGGGGCACTTGCCTGAATCGCGGCTGCATACCCACCAAGGCGTTGTTGCATGGCGCGGAGGTGTGGGAAACGATTGGAAACGCCAACAGGTATGGCATTGACGTTTCCGGTGTCACCTTTGATTATTCGTCTTTGGCGGCGTATAAAGACAGATGCGTCAGCATTCTTCGCCGGGGTGTTGAAGCGCTGGAAAAAGCGCATGGCGTCACGGTTATCCGAGGTTTTGGGACACTCAAAGACGCGTATACACTGCAGGTGGAAGAAAAAGAAATATCGGCGGATAAAATCATCCTGGCAACAGGTTCCCGGCCTTCCTTGCCACCCATTGAAGGGGCAGAGTTCGGATTAACCAGCGATTATGTCCTGTCTTTGAAAAGCCTGCCCCAAAGCGTGGTTATCATAGGAGGCGGGGTAATCGGCATTGAGTTCGCGACGCTTTTCGCGACGCTTGGCGCCAAGGTGACAGTTCTTGAAATGACGGATGAGATCTTACCGGGTATGGAGCAGTGCATTGTCCAGCCGCTGAAGAAGACGATGAAGCAAAAGAAGGTTGATTTTATCACGAAAGCCAAAGTCTCTTCGCTAAGTAAGGACGGTACGGTATCCTATGAGCTAAACGGAGAGAAGAAATCCGTATCGGGACAAATATGCGTGATATGCACAGGCAGACAACCCATGACGGAGGGAATCGGTTTGGAAACGCTGGGCATTGCTACGCAGCGCGGCTATGTGTTGACAGATGACAGACTCCGCACCAACCTGCCCAATGTGTACGCGATCGGCGACATTACGGGAAAAATGCAGCTTGCTCACTTGGCAAGCGCTCAGGGCGCTGTGGCCGCGGCCCAGTGCGCTGGGATAGATACGCGCATAAACTATCGCATGGTCCCCGCCTGCGTATACACACATCCAGAGATTGCTTGCGTCGGCATGACAAAACAGGCTGCCATAGATGCTGGATACCGTGTGAAAGCAGGGAGCTTTGACGTAGCCGGGAATGGACGCTCCATGGTGATGGATGAACGCGTGGGGACTTGCCAGATTATTTCAGACGAAACAACTGGCGAAATACTGGGCGCTCAGATTATGGCTCCGCGCGCCAGCGACATGATTGCGCAAATAGCTGCCGTAATGAGGTGTGAGGGCACCATTGAGGAGCTGGCGGATACGATCTATCCTCATCCTACTGTCAGCGAAATTATCATGGAGGCGTCACATGACATCTTGGGCTTGTCCTGTCACAAAATGCCAAGGAAAAATTCATAAAGAATATTGTGTATGGACTTGCGCTAAATAATGGACTTGTTGTTCTGTCATATGGAAAAACGGCTCTAACGATTATATGTTTGTTGTATAGTGAGGAGGAAAAAAGGTGAGCCCATTCTTACAAAATTTAAACAGCCTGAATCCGGGGAAAGATCAAATTGCTTTGTTTTGGCTTGGACAGGCAGGCTTTGTTATTAAAACAAGTTCTGGCGAGCTGATAGGTATTGACCCCTATCTATCAGACTATGTGCAGCGCACAATCCCGGAGGCTGGGCTGGGGTTTAAGCGGCTGATGCCCGCTCCCTGCCGCGCCGAGGAGCTGTGTTTGGACTATCTCCTTATTTCGCATGAGCATGGCGATCATTATGACCAAGACTCCATTGGGGATTTGATGCGCAACGAAAATCTTAAAATCCTGACCACGCCAACAGTGGTGAAGGCTATGGAAGAAGAAGGCCGTGATACCGGCCAAGTCTATGCGCTTCATCCGGGCGATACAAAAGCATTTGAAGGTTTTTCTGTGCTTGGGGTGGATTGTGACCATGGCGAGCTGTCAAAGGACGCGCTTGGTTTTATTTTGGATTTTGGCTTTACCTCGGTCTATTATTCCGGGGATACAGCACTGAATATGGACAGGCTAAAGCGCGCTGTGGAGCGGCAGCCAGATGTTGCCATCCTCCCGATTAACGGCGCTTTTGGCAACCTGGACGGTGTAGAGGCTGCAAGGTTAGCCGGCGCCTTGCGCTCCCAGTACTGTGTGCCCTGCCATTTCTGGACCTTTCCTTTACACCTTGGAAATCCCCAGCAAATCATAGACAGCCTTCCTAAGTACGCGGAGGATTGCGAACTGTGCCTGTTTCAGCAGGGAGAGGGAATGTTGTTTCCGCCAAAACCGTGAGAAATACGGAAACCCAAAAATGTTCATATGGTTTTTTATATGTTTTTTCTGAAAGGGGCTTGACAAATCAAGATGAGAGATTTAAAATAACAGTGTAACAAGTGAACATTTAATTTATTGAAAAATGTAACCGATTTCATTTCCAAGAGGAACTAATTTTCATGATGAATATATCATCACTGGATGTGATGATAAAAATAAAAGGAGGCTCAATCCTATGAAAAAACTAACAACACTCCTGGTAGCCCTTATTCTGGCACTATCCCTTGGCAGTGCGGCTTTTGCTGCGGATTTCAATCCCGCTGATTATTCCGTGGCAATCTGTATGGACAACATGAACCATCCGGTTCACCGCATTGTGCAGCTAGGCTTTTTGAAAGCTGCTGAAGAACTGGGCTACACCAACGCGAAGGTCATTGGCACTGAAGGCGGCGACTCTGCAGAGGCTTTCTCCGCAGCAGAAGCTTTCGCGGCTGAAGGCGGCAACGGCCTGCTCCTGTGGGCTGGCGACTCTGGCTGCTACGAGACATTGGCTTCTGTGGCTGCCGAAGGCGTAATAGTCGGCATTCCCCACTTCAACCATGCCACCGCTGATGGCACCTACCCTGAAGGCCTGGCTTTCAACATGGCTTGCGATCCCGTTCTCTATGGCAAGCAGGTTGCTGAGCTGATGGCCGAGAAGCTTTCCGGCAAGGAAGGTTCCGTAGCCCTGACCCAGAACACCAAAAACGTAACCGAGAATGCCGCGACCGAGTCCTTTATCGCCACTTGGGAGAGCCTGAAAGGCACCTATGACCTGAGCAAAATCAAGGTTCTACCCGTGGAACTTGAAGGCGGCATGGTGGACAGCGCGACTGCTATCAACTTGGCAATTATCCAGGCCAACCCCGACCTGATTGGCGCGTTCGGCACCACCGGCAACAGCCCCATTACTTGGGCCGATGCTGCCACAAAAGCAGGCAAGGCTGACGGCGAATTGGTATTAGTCGGCATGGACGCCACCGAAGGCAATCTGGACTATCTCGAAGCCGGCAAGGTAGCCGCAATTGTTGCTCAGCCCTTGTATGAGGAAGCCTACAAAACCATGGAATATCTGGATAAGATTTTCCGCGGCGAAGAAGTTCCCATGTGGACTGACCTTGAAGCTCCCATTGTAACTGTCGACGGTGAAGGTCCCAACGGTCTTGCATACCATCGTGATATTGCTGCTCAAGTGGTTGAATTCTTTAAGTAAATACCCCTTAGTTGCCTAGAAAAAAGACCAAATAGTTTAAGAGCAGGCAATATCCAAAACGCTTTGGGAGGGGCTTGCATCCTGGATATGGGGCAAGCCCTCTCCCTTATTACTGCCCAACTTTAGCTTTTAAGCTGGGCAAAGAAGGTTAGGTGATGATGAGTGGAATTTGTGCTGGAAGCTATCGGCATTACTAAAAAATTTCCGGGTGTTCTTGCTAACGATAATGTTTCTCTCAATGTAAAACCCGGTGAAATTTTAGGCCTGATTGGTGAAAATGGCGCCGGAAAATCTACGCTCCTTAAAGTGCTCAACGGCATTTATCCCCACGGCAGTTACACCGGCACCCTGCGTTTGATGGGAAAGGAAATTCAGCCTTCCAACCCCAACGACGCGATGCTACTGGGGATTGGTTACGTTCCGCAGGAAATTAATGTGCTCAAGTATTTCAGTGTGGCTGAAAACATTTATATGTCCGACCAGCGCATGGAGCGCGGAAAGCCGAACAAATCAAAAACACCTTTTTCCAACTTCCGGGAAATGTATAAAGCAGCGACAGAGTTACTTAGCAACAATTATATCAATCTCGATCCCCGTGCCGATGTACGTAAACTTTCCATTGGTCAGCAGCAAATGCTGATGATTGCCCGTGCGCTGGCCATGGATCCAAAGGTTCTTATTCTGGATGAACCTACTACTTCTCTTTCGGAAAGTGATGTTGCACAACTCTTTGAAGTGGTGCGCAAATTAAAGGAAAAAGGAACGGGTATTATTTTTGTTACCCACAAGTTGGACGAAATTATGGAGCTGACTGATCGCGTGACCATTTTGCGCGATGGTAAGAACATCTCTACCTATGATAGGGCTCAGTATAATACCGCTACAATCATCCACGATATGATTGGGCGCGACATCCAAAACATGTATGAAAAGCGCAGTAATCCCATTGGCAGGGAAGTGCTGCGCGTGGAAAACCTTACCATTGAGCATCCCTATATCGCTAATCGTAATCTGATTGAAAACGTTTCTTTCAAGGTACACGCAGGCGAAGTGTTGGGGCTGGCCGGTCTGGTAGGAGCCGGTAGGAGCGAAGTATGCATGGGCATCTACGGTATGACTCCTGTTAAATCCGGCGAGATATATTTGGATGGCCAGAAAATTCAAATTACCAACACCGAAAGCGCGGTAAAGAATGGGATTGGTTTTGTAAGTGAAGATCGCAAAAAGTACGGACTCAACTTCGTTTGGGATATTAAAAACAATGTGTCCATTTCAAACCTTGACGCCGTTAAGAACAAATTTCTTATCAATGATAATAAAATCAAATCCCGCGCTCAAAAGTATTTTGATTCGCTGCAAATGAAGGCTCCTTCTGTTAGCACCAAGGTTGCAACCCTTTCCGGTGGTAACCAGCAGAAGGTGGTCATTGCAAGAACTTTGAACACCGAGCCCAAACTCATTATCTTGGACGAACCCACCAAGGGCATTGACGTTGGTTCCAAGAATGAAATTTACACCATCATCAACCAACTTGCCGCCGAGGGAACTGCCGTGATTATCATTTCGTCCGAGCTGCCCGAACTCATCGGCATGAGCGACCGGGTGGTTGTCATGGCGGAGGGTCGCAAAGTTGGCGAACTTGAAGGCGACGAAATCTCTGATGTCAAAATCATGGAGATGGCTGTCACTACCTTCAAAAAAGTAACTTCCTAATCCTGTATAGGAAGAAAGGAGCTTTCGCATGAGCACAAAAGCCGCAACAAAAGAAATGAGACGGAGAAGCGATTTAGCTTTGAAAGTGTTCTTCACGCCAGAAGTAGGCACTATGATTCCTATCCTTATTTTGTCCGTCGTTACAGGCATACTCAACCCAACCTTCTTTACATGGAGGTACATTTCTTCCATCCTCCGCGACAGTATTTTTATCGGTACTGCGGCACTGGCGCAAGGGTTGATCATTATGTCCGGTGAAATTGATCTATCTGTGGGTATGGGTGGCTGTTTTGCCGGCATCATGATGGGCGTTGCCTGTCAAAATTGGGGATGGGGCCTTATTCCCTGTATATTAATCTGCCTGGCTACTGGTACTGCGGTGGGCTTGATAAATGGCTTGTGCGTAACACGCCTCAAACTAAATTCATGGATTACCACCTTGGCCACGCAGTTTATCTCCACTGGTCTTGCTATTACCATTGGTGATGGTGTACCGCTGTCCATTTCGTCACTGGGTACTTCCAAATTCACCCGTGCCCGCCCTCTGAATCTTAGCTGGCTGTTCTTCGTCTTTGTGGGCATGATCATCGTGCTGGATCTTGTCATTCGTAAAACTAAATTTGGTCACAGACTGCGTGCTGTAGGCGGCAACCGGGAAGCAGCGGAGATGGCAGGCATCAATGTTAAAAAAATCAAACTAATCGTGTTCTTATTGGCCGGTTTCATCGCTGCCTGCGGCGGTATGTTTGACGTACTCAGCAAGGCTTCTGCCAAAGATACTTATGGAATGGGACGTGAATTCCGAGCTATTATCTGCTGCGCCATCGGTGGCATCACCATGAGCGGCGGCGCCGGCTCCATGTACGGTGTGGGCCTTGGCGTTCTTCTTTTCCATGTACTTCGCGGATGTCTGAATATTTTGAACGTTGATACCAACGTACAGTTGGTCATGATAGGCGCTGTTCTGGTGATTGCCGTAATCTTAGATGTCATGCGTAAACGCTTTGAAGATAAGCGTATCATTAAAATGTAAGGAGGCGTAGCTCGTGCAAAACACAGTGATTAAAACCGATACGAGTGGTTTCAAAAGGCTCCTTCGTACGGACGAGATGACCACTCTGCTGCCGTTACTTGCCATTATTGCTGTTACCACCGTTTTCAGACCGGATTTCTTGTCTGTCAGAAACTTCTCTGCAATGTTTACGCAGATTCCCTTTATTGCGATTACGGCTCTTGGTGCCAGCTTCCCGCTGATGACCGGCAATGTGGACATTTCTACCGGCCGTGTGGCGGGCTTTGCCGGCATCATGATGGCCGCATTGGTGATTGATGCGGGCTGGGGAGCGACAGAAGCCATTGCGCTTTCGCTTGTTTGTTGCGCCTTGGTCGGTCTGCTCAATGGCTTTCTGGTTGTATATATGGGCGTTCCGGATTTCGTGGCCACCATGGGTACGTTGTACATGGTGGGCGGCGCGCGCTATCTGTTCATTAAGGGTTATCAGCTTACATTGGGCCGTGTGGAAAGTTTCCGTCTTGATGATATTTTTGATGGCCTCTATCTGGGCATGCCCCTCTATTTTTGGATCATGCTGATTTTGTTTGCCATCATGTTTGTGGTCATCAAATATACCGTCTGGGGGCGTCATCTATTGGCTGTTGGTGACAACCGTGAGGTTGCTACAATCGTTGGCATTAACGTAAGGCGTATGCGGATGTCCGCCTATACAATCTCTTCAATTCTTGCCGGTATCGCCGGCATCCTGCTGACGCTTGATACCGCCTTGGGACAGCCCGAAAACGGAGATGGCTGGGAATTTCGTGCCATTGCAGGCTGCGTAGTAGGTGGTGTAAGCCTCAGTGGCGGAAAATGTTCACCGCTTGGCATCCTCATTGGCGTTACGCTCATTTTTGTGGCGGAAAATGCCATCATCTTCCTCGGTTTGCCTTCTACCCTGCGCGAAGCAGTCAAGGGTGTACTGATGGCCGGTGCCGTACTGTTCGATATTTATAGGCAGAATCGCAAGGTTCCAGCTTAATTCAACTTCAAGGAGGTAATTTATGAAGGTCGATCTCAAAGGCAAAACAGCGGTGATAACCGGAGCCGGAGGCGCAATCGGCAGCGCAATGGCCATGGAGTTTGCACAAAACGGAGCCGATGTTGTGGTTGCGGACTTGCGGGAAGAAACCATGATGGCAACGGTTGAGGAAATCCGCAAGGCCGGTGGAAGTGCCGTTGGCATAGGAGTCAATGTTGCAAACCGTGAAAGCGTTTTTGAAATGATTGCCAAATCCGTCGAGGCTTTTGGTCATGTGGACTGCCTGGTAAACAATGCGGGAATCAATGGCGGTCCGGAATATCGCAAGCCCATTTATGAGTATGATGATGACCTTTGGCATCGAATTATCAATGTGGATCTTAACGGTGTGTATTATTGCTCCAAGGCCGCCACATTACAAATGAAAAAGCAAGGTAAAGGCGGTACGATTATCAACATCTCTTCTATAGCGGGGCTTACGCCCTTGCGCCTACAGTGCGCATTTACGGCCGCCAAAGCAGGCGTTGTAAATTTGACCAAAGCAATGGCATTGGAATTGGCGCCGCTAAACATCCGCGTCAATTGCATTGCGCCGGGTTCTATCCTGTTTGAGGGAACACGGCAGCTTTTCTATGCCGATAAAGCGCGTGCTGAAGCCTTGCTTTCCCATATTCCGCTGAAACGCCCCGGCGACCCGAAGGAAATTTCCGCTATGACCTGTTTCCTTGCAAGTGAAGATTCCAGCTATATAACCGGTTCGGTGATAACCATTGACGGCGGCTGGACCTGCGGCTATACTCGTGATTTCTGAGCGATATAAAATAAATGGAGATTGATTATCATGAAAGTAATGGTAGCTTATGCCCCCAATGATCTGCGGGTTATCGAGATGGAAAAACCTATCCCCGGCCCCCGCGAAACACTCATCAAAGTCCATCACACTGGCATCTGTGGCACAGATGTGGCCATCATGAAAGGCACACTTACGCTGGGCGAAGGAAACGAGCCCATTTATCCGGTTCGTTTGGGACATGAATGGAGCGGCATTGTAGAGGCTGTCGGCAGCGAAAACTGGCGCATCAAGCCCGGTGACCGTGTCATATCCGATACGGCCTATTCATGCGGCGAATGTGAAATGTGTCTGATGGGTCAGTACCAAAACTGCGAAAACGGCCGCGCCATTGGCACAATTCGCGACTGCTGGCCGGGTGCGTTTGCGGAGTATATGCTCATGCCCGAACGCCTTGTGTTTAAGGTGCCGGACAATGTAGCTTTGGACGCTGCTGCGCTGATTGAACCCGCCAGTATCGGCCTGTATGGTATAGAGCGTGCCGGAATTTCCCCGCGCAAAAAGCTGGCAGTCATAGGCACCGGCCCCATTGGTTTGGGTGGCATGGCGTGCGCAAAGGGGCTGGGCATGGGCAAGACCATTCTGGTGGGGCGCAAAGACGCAAAGCTTGAAATCGGCCGCAAGCTGGGGGCGGATGTGCTGGTAAACACCACGCGGGAAAGCATGGTAGAAGTAATTATGCGGGAAACGGACGGTAAAGGCGCAGACATTGTGCTGGACACCACAGGAGATGTAAACATTTTCAATGATGTCTGCAAATGCGTACGTTCCAGCGGCTGTCTGGTCATTCCCGGCTTCTATGAAAAACCCATTCCCAATGCTGATTTGGACAACCTGATTGTGCGCAATTGCACGCTTATCGGCGCGGCGGGTACGCCCAACATGGGCCGTAAGTTGCTGGACTTAATGTCCAATGGGCATGTAGACTTGACCCCGATGCTCACTGATCGCTTCCCATTCAGCCAGGTCAAGGAAGCCTTTGATGCCATGAGCTCACGCAACGACCGCCGTGTAAAAATCATGGTTGATTTTGTCTGAAGCTAAAACAGGACTTGCCGGAAGCTTTCCTTGTATCTGCCGGGAAAGCTCTTGAGCGTACCACAAAAACACTTGCTTACCCGTTTTTTTTATTTGGTTGCTCTGATTTTAGATTGATTATCCTACGTGTGTCAGTTCACCATGCGATGTAATAAAGATGTGGCACAGAACGAGGCGAAAACTTGAACACCATAAGTGGCATAGAAAGCATTGGAGGATAAACATGCGGTTAGAATTTGGTATCGGAGAGGGTGCCCAAGCGGTAGAGGTTGACCCGTGCAATCTGCTGAGCGTATTGATGCCCAATGCGGTCGAAATTGGCCTGACCGGCGAGGCGGAGGTTATCAGGGCGCTCAATCATCCGATAGGAACGCCTAAGCTTCGGGATATTGTAAAGCCCGGCGAAAAGATCGCCATTGTGACCAGCGATATTACCCGGCCAATGCCCACCCACGCCGTCATGCCCGCGCTGCTGGACGAATTGTATATGGCAGGCGTAAAGTCACAGGACATCACCTTGGTTTTTGCGTTGGGCAACCACAGACCGCATACCCGTGCCGAGATGGAGAAACTTGCCGGTCCGCGCACTTTTGCGGAAATTACTTGCGTGGATGGCGATCCCAACGACTGCGTGCACCTTGGGCGGACTGCTCATGGAACGCCGGTTGACATCGCGCGCGTAGTGGCGCAGGCAGATCGACGAATCTGCCTTGGCAATATCGAATATCATTATTTTGCCGGGTATTCCGGCGGCGCTAAGGCCATCATGCCCGGCGTTTCGACCCGGGAGGCGATACAATGCAACCACAGCATGATGGTTAGGCCGGAAGCTTGCGCGGGCAATTTGGAGGGTAACCCGGTGCGCCAAGACATTGAAGAAGCTGTTGCGCTATGCGGTGTGGACTTTATTTTAAACGTCGTTTTAGATGAACATAAACAAATTATCAAGGCAGTAGCAGGCGATGTGAAACTGGCCCATCGGGAGGGCTGCGCGTTTTTGGACGGCCTATACTGCAAAGAAATTAGGGAACAGGCCGACATTGTACTGGTTTCTCAAGGGGGTGCCCCCAAAGATCTGAACCTCTACCAGACGCAAAAGGCATTGGACAACGCCAAGCATGCAGTCAAGGATGGCGGTATCATCATATTGATAGGCTCCTGTCGAGAGGGTTTGGGTGAGCGTGTTTTTGAGGAATGGATGCTCACATCGCCAACGCCGGAGAGTATGATCGAACGCATAAAACGCGATTTTCAACTAGGCGGGCATAAAGCGGCAGCCATCGCCATGGTGCTAAAAAAAGCGGATATCTATTTGGTTAGTGAAATGGAGCCTGATTTTGTCCGCGGGATTTTCCTTCAGCCGTTTGCACAAACTCAGACGGCCTATGACGTGGCAATAGATAAGCTGGGGTCCGATGCTACGGTTATCGCTATGCCCTATGGTGGTTCTACACTACCCAAGCTTATTGTTTCGTAGAAAAAAGGGCCGCTTTATGCCTGTGGCCTTGTGAGAGATATGAACAGCACGAATAGTCAATATAGTGGGAGGGCGATGTGATTGAATATTGGCATTGATATTGGCGGGACAAAAACTTCTATCGGTTTGGTTGACAAGACCGGTGCGATTATTTTGGAGCAAACGTTTCCCACATGTGCTGAAAATCCGGCTGGTTTTGTTGAAATAATTGCCGATTGGACAAAACAACTTTGTCAAACAGCTGGTATCAATTTTGACGAAGTGCAGTCTATGGGCGCAGGAGTTCCGGGTACGGTGGATTTCGCTACCGGACATGTTGTTTATTGCCCTAACATTAGCTGGTTTGACGTACCGATGGGGAAACTATTCGCCTCTGCTTTTGGCAGAACTGTCCTGGTGTCTCAGGATTCCAGAAACGCCGCGCTTGGAGAACTGTTGTTTGGAGCCGGCAAAGGATTCTCTGATTTCATGTGTATTACAATCGGCACAGGTATCGGTTGCGGAATAGTAATTGGTGGGCGTGTTTTTCATGGCGGAATGAATACCGCTGGCGAATTGGGACATATATCTATCGTTCGGGACGGCATTGATTGTAACTGCGGCAATAAAGGCTGTCTTGAAAGCTATGCATCAGGCAACGCGATTTTTGAACGGGCATTTGCAGTAAAACCGAATGCCTTTTCCGGAAGACCTCAGAAATGTGAAACGGTGTTTGAGCTGGCATATCAAGGCGACTCAGATATGTTGACTGTGATTGAACAAAGTGTAGAAGACTTGGCGTTTGGCTTAGCAAATGCAGTTGCAATTTTATCGCCGCAGGCAATTCTTATCAGCGGCGGAGTTTCCGAGCATCACGATTTGGTTATCCGGCCTTTGGAAGAGAAAATCTACCATTACGGATATTATTCGTGGACACATGCAAAGAAGTTGAAAGTATTGCCGGCAATGCTGGGAAAATCCGCACCGATGGTCGGGGCAGCCTTTTTGGAGACACAATTGTCATTAGCGTTGGGTTAAAGGTGTCTATGAACTGGACAGCTCGGTTTTGTTCAAATTCGGTTATGGCTGCATATATTAAGCAATTAGTGATTTCCTGTTTAAAATCAAAGAAGGATCGAGTGTAAAGAGTTATCGGGTGTTCTGAATTCGCCTCAAAGGAGGAGGATTCTTTAAGTGAACAGGAATTATGATAAAGGAGAGATAAAAATGAACAAGCAATATTTCCAAAGGGTGCAAGAGCAGACAGCGACGCGTTTTTGGATCAACAACGTAACCCGAACCCAGGCGTCACAGGCTATCCAAGTTGGAGCAATTGGGTGTACTCAGAATCCCTCCTATACCTGGAAAATGATGAATGACGCTGAGGAGAAGCGGTATGTTGACGAGCTATTGTCACAGATACTTTTAAGAGAAACTGATGACAATATGGCACTTGTTACTTTACAACGCGAGTTGATAGGGAATATAGCCCGTATTTTTAAGCCGATCTATGATGCGAGCCATGGCAGGAATGGATTTGTCAGTATTCAGGGAGATCCGTTTCGTGAGGATACCAATTCTATTCTTGAATCTGCGCGATTCAACCGTCAGGCAGGTGAAAACATTATGGTTAAAGTTCCTGTGGTTGAAACGGGACTGCAAGCGATTGAAACGCTGATCAAGGAATATATACCCATTAATGCTACAGAGTGCATGGCCTTACAGCAGGTAATAGATGTATGTGAGCTATATGATATAACAACCCGAAACATGGTAAACCCGGCTCCCCTATATTACAGTGTGATTACAGGAATATTTGACGAGTATCTTAAAAATGTTGTGGAAAAAGAAGAAATCGATATTTCGCCCGATGTTTTGTGGCAAGGCGGCATGATAGTTGCCAAAAAAGCATATGAGATTGTGAAAGCCAAGAAGTATGATTGTCATTTCATTGGTGGAGGGGCCAGAGGTCTTCATCACTTTACAGAAATGGTTGGGGCGGATTGTGCAATTACGATCAACTGGAATGGCACTGCAGATAAGCTTTTGGAAGCTGATTATCCTGTGGTATCTCGTTTCTTTTGCCCGTCCCCCGCTGCAGTGGTGGACGAGTTGATTGCAAAGATACCCGACTTTAGAAAAGCTTACTTCATCCGCGGAATAACTCTTGAGGAATATGAATCGTACGGTCCGGTTGTCTTGTTCCGTTCTCAGTTTGAAAAGGCTTGGCAGAAGGCTTTAGATGAGATCGGGAATAGGAGGTCGTAAGAAGGGGTTTGTTTCGCTTTGAAACGTAAGCAAATATAGACAAATAAAGCCATGAAGACAGGATTGAGAGAGGACACACAAATTGGAGGCATTCAAAAGCTTATGTGAGATGGGAATGCAACGTTTTTCAGTTTATGGACATTTAGACGATATCAAAAAGGCACCAAAACGCTGCGATACCAATTATGCAGTAGTTTGCTTTAAAACTATGCAAACAAGAAAGGTCATAAATAGCCCTTTCACATGAATTGAATCGTTCAAAGGCTTGTAGTCTAAGGTGCACGCATGACAGAGCATATATGCATCATTAAAGGAGGAACCAAATGCAAAGGAAACTCGCGATAATTCATACCAGTTTGGTAAGCCACAAAGAATTAAATGATATGTTTGCCGACAAGGCGCCAGATATTAAGGTCTACAATATTGTGGATGATAGTCTGTTGCAGGAAGTGAGTGCCAATGGACATATTACCCCGGGTATTGTGAACAGAATGTGCAAGTATTTTGATGCAGCAGCATCACTTGGTGTTGATCTGATTTTAAACCAGTGTTCTTCCGTTGGGGAAGCTGCGCAGATGGCCGCACACGCAGTGAATGTCCCTGTGCTACGCATTGATCAGCCAATGGCTGAGGAAGCTGTTAAGCTGGGAACACGTATCGGTGTTGTCGCAACAGTAGGCTCCACAGTAAAACCGAGCTGTAATTTGGTTAGGGATATGGCTGTCAAAGCGAATAAATCTGTGGAAGTGATACCCTATTTAGTCAATGGCGCTCTTGATGTGCTCATGCGTGAAGGGCGTGCGCGGCATAATGCTTTGGTCAAAAATACTGTTGTCAAGTGCGCGGAGGAGTGTGATGTAATTGTTCTTGCCCAAGGAAGCATGACTGTTTTATTATCTGAATTGAGCGATATAAAGAAACCCGTGCTCTCAAGCCCAGAACTGGGTGTGAATAGAGCCATTGACTTAGTGAGACGGAAGCTGTGAGTGGGTATTGACTGTTTGTTAAATTGACGCCTTTAGTATGCGTTTGTTTGATTAACTCTATTTCAGTAGCAAAAAAGTAATAAGGTATTTTTGTTTCACGGTTCTCGTAAATTTTTTACATTTTTACTAATAACATACTAATGACAATTGCTGTATTATTCTTGTAAAATAAAGGAAAAATATCCCCTAAGGGAGTAGTACGTGAAAGCGTAGCGAGGGTTCAAATCCCTCCTTCTCCGCTCAAAACCCAGTAGTTTCAACGGTTACTGGGTTTTTCTTTATCCATTGTGTTTTAAAAACTTGAGCTGTTAATTTATTATTATCCGAGGAAATGAAAACAGTTAATATTCTTGTCAGCTATCTATGGTATCTGAATACGCAGTGCTACATTGTTGTGTCGCAATCCATTGAGATGGAGGACAGCCAACAACTTGATGAAACACTTTACTAAAATATGCATAATCTTCGTAACCCACACATGAAGCTACATTTCGCAACGTCATATCTGGATGTTGGCGCATTAGCTCCATAGCAGCGTCTAAACGTCGTTGAGTTAGGTAGGTAGAGAAGGAAGTATCACCATACTTGCGAAACAGGCGACTTAGGGGAATCGAGATACTGCTATTGTTTTCTATCTATGGTATAATCATAAAGGCTATTGTTACGATCCATAGCTTGAAATCATGATGGATATCTTCCAAACAGGTTGTGCCAAAGCAAGACCAAACAAGCAATTAATAAAAGGTGAGTGTATGAGTGACTTGACGAAACTGATATCAAACGAATATCTATGGTGTAGTTTCTTTACTTGGTGTATAGCGCAAAGCTTTAAATTTGTGAACAACTGGTTTAAAAGCCGTCAACGGAATGTCCGCTGTTTATTGGACTCCAGTGGGATGCCATCTTCGCATACAGCATCAGTGATGGCCCTCACCACAATGGTTGGTCTCAAAGATGGGTTTGATTCTGCTTTGTTTGCTGCATGCATGGTGTTCTCCGTTGTCGTGATGTATGATGCAATGGGTGTGCGAAGAGAAGCTGGAAAACATGGATATGTTATTAATGTGCTTCGGAATTTTATCGTTACCGGAGATCCTTCCATTCGGACTACGGATATGAAAGAAAAAATCGGGCACTCGCCTTTTGAAGTTGTAATGGGAGCTGTTACGGGGATTCTGTGTGCGGTTCTATATCGAGCCATATAGTTTAGTACTGCCCATTGAAACCCAGAATGGCATCTTCAAGCTGTATATTCTGCTGTCCAATGAAAACTGACGCAATCGATTGCTGTATCATGTTTCTCATTCTTAAGCCGACGAGAGGTGTTTACTTTATGTTGTTACATTAATGCACGAAAACCGTCAGATCATGCAACATGTCGAAGACAGATTGTGAGATTATGTTATTGTAAGTTGTACAAAGTCATTATCACCATCGTCAACGGTGATGTCCTAATGATTATCTGTTTTTCGCCTGTAAAATTATCTTACTCGAAAGTAAGTGGGAGAATCATCTATCGACTATAAATGTTTAATCGAAGGGGATAGATATGAAAACACTCGATTTCTGCGGTGGCTGGCAGGTGGCTTATCTGGAGGGGGATATACGCGAGTCTGTCACATTGCCACATGATGCTATGCTACGGGAAAAGCGCACACAAGGTAGCGCGGGCGATGTGCACATTGGGTGGTTTGAAGGTCACGACTACGAGTATGTAAAATGTTTTGACGCGAGTGACTTTCCGAGATGGACTGGTTACGTGTGGTATATGGACTTGATACGATTAACATCGGTGTTGTTCCGGCAGACAATTATGGCAAGCCTCATTCACAATCTGCGTGGAACATGACGAACGCACGGCAAAGCTGGGCATGGGAGGGTTGCAATGGCAGGAAAACGCGTGTTGAGATTTACGCCGATGCGCATCGGATCAAGTTGTTTCTTAACGGTCGGTTGATTGGCAATCAACTAGGTGGAAAGCACTGCAAAACATATTTCTATATCCGGTATGAGCCGGGTGAACTTAAAGCATGTGC
>CAYFTJ010000018.1:10081-29755 GCA_964346155.1 uncultured Oscillospiraceae bacterium | reverse complement strand
TGTGTAGAAAAAACAAATGAAGAAGAAAAACAAATTAGAAAAAGAGAAGAACAATACTATCGCCAGGAAGAGCGCACTTATGATTTATTGTTTTTAGGCTCAAACTTTCTTTATTTCTTTGATCCTTCCGGCACCTATCGTGTGGGAGAAGAATATCAGGGGATCCTCAACACCTCCGGTCTTCAGGACAAGAAGTTGGCTGACCTGGCTGCAGCGGTCACTCATGTGCCTTCGCGTGATCGAGAGGCTTTTATGAATCAATGGATGAACTTTCAGATCTATTGGGCGGAAGTATTGCCTATGATTCCGCTGTATTCCAATACTTACTATGACCTGTTCACTCCGGATTTAACCGATTATCATCCGGAAAATTTCTGGAACTGGGGTGCGGCCATTCTCTATGCTACCCTCAATCGCTGATATATATTTGAGCGAATTAAAATTCATAGGTTTACTAAAAGGCGTCAACTACGATTTTCAGTCGTGACGCCTTAGTTATAGCGCTTAAAGCAAAATTTTTTTCTAAATGAGTGTCATTAGTTCATAACCTTACGATTTTTCCTGCAAACATCCAGAAAATACCCGATAATATCTTTGCCGTCAACCGTGTCCCGCCTTGCCCGGTCAAAGCACATGCGTTCGGGATGGTATTGAACGATGAAAAGATTTTTCTCCGGATATACGCAGGCTTCAATAACTCCATCTTCTTTAGAATAGAGGGTAGCTTTTAATCCTTCCCCTAAACGGTCGATTGCCTGGTGATGATAGGAATTGACAGCGAACTCTTTCCCATACAGTTGATGGTGAACGGAACCATCAGCGGCTTCCACGCAATGAACCTTGTCGCCTTGACCCGGTTTTGGTTGATGGTCTTCGCTTGTATCCAAGTGCTGGATAAGGCTGCCGCCTAAGTACACGTTAACTACCTGATGCCCGCGGCAAATACCTAGGATAGGTTTGTTAGCTTTAAAGAAATGATCTAATACCGAAAACTGTAAGTCATCCAAATCATCTTTAATGCTATAGCTTTGGGTGTTTTCTTGGCCATAGCGCAAGGGGTTCACATCGCCCCCGCCGGGAAGAAGGAGGCCGTCAAACAAAAGGGGGTCATCGTTTTGATCAACGGCGATGAGTTGGGTGTTTAGTTTGGAAAAGGCATTGTAGTAAGTTTGAAAATCTTTCTCGGCGTTTTCTTTAGGAACGGCGATGGCGATACGTAAAATTTGTTGAGGATTTGGCATCGTTTAGTACCTTTCAGGGACAACATCCACATAGGGGGTCCAGTCTTTTTTGGGCAGGTTATGATAGAAAGAGGGAAGAACACCCGGCGTGCGCAGGGTCAGGCCGATATCCACATTCAGGTTGGTGGTTTTGCCTTGAACAACGATGTTTTCGGCAACAGCTGTCCCTTCCTGCCCGGCAGGGAAAATGCTTGTAAGCAAGGGATATTCGCTGTTCACTTTGGTGGTTTTGAGGCTGTTTTCCAGCTCGATTTTCATGGTATAGGAGCCGGGGTATAATTCGGTAAACTGATAGTGCCCATATTCGTTAGTCGTGGTTTGAGCAACCAGCTCGCCGTATTGATACATGGAAATGGTGAGGTTTGGGATGCCTGGCTCATCGGAATCTTGCAGGCCGTCGCCATCAAGGTCAAGCCAGGCAGTATCGCCGATAGCGCCTTGGGTACCAATGCCGATATCTTGTGCCAGCTTGTTTTCGCCCATGGCAATTACTATTTCGCCCGATCTGCCTCTTTCGTTTTGTACGCCTGGGGTACCCGCAATGATAATGGACGGGCGATTGCCTGTGTCTACTGAGCGGGCGTAGCGATAGCCAAGGGGCAGGGTGGATTCTACTTGGTAGCTGCCAGGATAGAGGCGGTTAAAGGCATAGTTGCCGTTTTGGTCGGTGATGGCTTGGACAATAGCACCCGTTCTTGAGGAAACCAGGCGCAGGGGCAGGCTTGCTACATCGGTCAAGGTTCCGTCAAGATTCCAGACCGTTCCTTGCATGGAGGCAAACTGCACTACGGGCAATTCCAGAGTGGTGTTTTCACTATCAACCAAAAAGCTGCTTGTCCATTGCCCGCCGATAGGAGCGGTAAGGCCATAAAGTTCACAATCTTGCGGCAAAGTAAGCATATAGCGGTAGCTGCCGGGGAAAGCTTTTGTCGCTGTTGCTTTGCCTTCTGCATCTAAGGTAAGAGGGAAAGCCAGGCCTGTTAAGTCATGGACCAGAGTTACCTGTAGGTTGCCGTATGCTTCATCGCCTTGGGTATGCGTTTTGGACAGGTCATGGTCAAGGAAAGCGTTGACCCAAAGCGTGGTGTCTTTTACACTGCCAATGTGGCAGTCCAGTTGTTCTTGTCCCATGGACACCTGAATGGGCGCGGTGAACGTATTGCTTTGAACGGGCCTGATGGCGGCAAAGGGGCTCTTATAAACCAGCATATCTTCAGGCAGCGTTACTTCTAAGGCATAGCTGCCGGGGCGCAGCATTTCAAAGACAAACAGTCCGTTTTCACCGGTGGTAAGGCTAAGTTTTTCTCCCTTTGCGTCTATTAGGGTTAAGAGCGCGCCTTGCAGGGGTAGGTCGTCCTGTGATAAAAGGCCGTCTGCTGCCAGGTCCTGAAATACAGTTCCGCCCACCATGCCTGTTCGTACGGCGAAGATTGTATTTTGCTCTCGTTCTTCACCTGCTTCCAGCGTAAATGTATCGGTTGCGATGACATCAACACCGGTTTCGGGGATGAGAGGTTTGGAATAGGCGCATTTTTCCGGCAAAGTATACTGGAGGCGATAGGTGCCGGGAAGAGCGCCTTTTAAGTTAAAGAATCCGCTTGCATCGGTCATGGCCTGTGTATAGTCTGCTACCTTGCTGCCGTCGGGGTTTCTAAGTTCTACGAGCACTCCTTCAAGGCCGCCCAAGTTTCCATCAAAGCCGCTGATTTCATCGCCAAGCAGCACGGAACCGGTGACTACTGCGGATTTAAAGGCGGCGGCATCAATGCTCTCCAACACCTGACCAGCTGTAAGGCTGTACTCTCCGGTCTGGCCGCCTTCGACATCTTGCCAAAGAATATGGTTATAGATGCCCTGCCCGCTTTCAATGGGCTGGGAAAAAACATAGGGGCTTTGTAAAGCAATACGCACGGTGTACGTGCCGGGAACCAGGGGGCTGAGGGTATAGCTTCCGTCAGCATCTGTTAGGGTTTCATAAACACTTTGACCTTCTTGATTTAGAGCTGATACCTTAAAGGAAGCAAGGCCGGCTTCATTGGCTTCTTTGATACCATTGAGGTTATCGTCGCTAAACAGCTGACCTTGAATGCTTGCGGGCTGCACAGCGCCAAGCAACAGGCTGGCCTGCTCGCCCAAAGCCACCTCGCTTGTTAAGGACAAGGTATGTTCGGCAGTTTGGGCAAAGAATTGGTTGCCTTCTCCTTCTTGACCGGGGCTTGAAAAGACCAGCCCTTCAGGCAGGCCTGCTTCTACCGTATAATTACCTGCCCTGACCACAGGAAATAGCGCAACGCCCGATTGGTCGGTTACTGCCTTGACCTGTTCCTGGCCAACCGATAGCGTTAGGATAACGCCCGCTAAAGGCGCTTCGCCCGGGTCCATCATTCCATCAGCGTTTTCATCGACAAAAGCGGTAAGGGATACGCTGGAAGCTTGGGTAACGCCAATGGCGCCAAGGTCGGTTGTTTGGCCGGCAACCACGGAAAAGTTTAACTGACCTGTAGTTTTAGTGTCGGAAGTGATGGCGGTTTCTTTGCCGGGGGCAAACATAGTGCCGTCGGGCAGCGAAACGGTCAAGGTGTAGCTTCCCTCTCCAAGGTGGGTGAAAGCATAGCTGCCGTCTGCAAGGCTGGCTGTTTCTTTAATATTACCTGCTTCATCGGTTATCATCAAAGAAGCGCCGGCAAAGCCCGTTTCGTTGGCGTCTTTTACGCCGTTTGTGTTGGCATCGTACCAGAAAGCGCCTTGCGCTTTGCCGGTCAAGACGCCGCCCACACCAACGCCCAGGCTTCCGCCCATGGGCAGGGTGAGGGGTTCGGACTGTCCTGTTATGTCGCCGGTAGGCACAATGACGTTATAAAAGGGGTTGATTTTTAGGCCCAGAGGCCCGACGATGTACGGGTCAGGCAGGGTTGCGGACAGGCGGTAGACGCCCGGCGTTACGGGACCAATGGTGGCAACGCCTTCCTTGTTGGATACGGCTGAACCTACCACATAAGCTTTTCCTTCGTGTTCGTATAGGAGGTTGATAACCACGTTTTGAAGCAGAGGCTCGGATGAAAACCTGCCGCCGTTGGCGTTATCATCACCAAAGGCGGTGGCAACCAAGCGGCTTGATTTGGTTATGCCCCCAATGGGCACCACTTCCTTTTGCCCGTTTTCCAAGGAAAGGATGGGTGTTTTTACCGTTCTTCCCTCGCCGGGAAGGGCTCTGGAGCCGCCCTCTGCCATGGGTGAAGCGACATGTTTGTTGTCCAGCTTCGCCACGATGCGATATTCGCCTTTGGTAAGGCCGGAAAAAGTGAAGGTGCCGTCCGCGTCGGTGGTAACGGACGCCAGTTCCTGGTCGTTGCCGTCGGTTAAGGCAACTGAAATGCCGGCCATACGCACGGCACCTTCGGGTGAGCCGTCCGCCCTTGAATCGAAGAAGACAAAGCCTTCAATAGTAGCGGAGTTTTCACCGCCCAGGACGGAGAAGCAAAGAACCAGGAACACCGCCAGGATGAACCAAACAGGTCGCTTTTTAAGCATGGATAACCTCCAAAGTTATAGAAAAATAAGAATCAATCAGTTAGGAAATACGGGTGACAAGGCCTTCCCTAATGGGGTGGGCGGGCTTGGTATCATCAGCATGTCCAATGGATACTGCCAGCATGAACCGATAACCTGCGGGGAACTGTAATAGCTTTTCAAGGCGTTCTTTATCTTCGCCCGCAAAGGCATCCCGGGGCAGCCCTAAAATAACTGTACCTAAGCCCATACTCTGGGCGGCTAAGCATACGTTTTGAATGGCGATACCAACATCAGTTTGGGCATAGCGGGAGTCGTCGCAGGAAAAGAAGAACACGCAGGGCGCATGGTAGAAAACCTGGAATGCCGGGTCCTGGTAGCGTGCGCTGCGATTTTCTTCGGGCTGTTTCATGACTTCCTTTCTGCAAGCGTCATGGACGTCCTGAATAATGGCGGCGTCTTCAACGACCGTAATGTGCCAGGGCTGGCGGTTCACAGCGCTTGGCGCCTGCTCAGCGGCAGCAATCAGGGTGGCGATCTGTTCTTCGGTCAGTGGGATATTTAGATATTTACGGTGGCTGCGCCTTTGCGCGATACAGGATAAAACTTGGTTTGACATAAGACCCTCCTATCAATTAACATTAGTTTATGAAACATGAAGAAGCGATGCGTGCCGCCATTTTACAGGCACGAAAGACCAAACAGGATGTACCCGTCGGCGCGGTGGTGGTGCGTGACGGAAAAATCATTTCCGTAAGCCACAACCGCAGGGAAGAAGACAATGCGCCCTTTGCGCATGCCGAGATGCTGGCCATGGACGAGGCCGCCAGGATTTTAGGCACTCGCAGGCTTACCGGCTGCACCCTTTACGTGACGCTGGAGCCTTGCCCTATGTGCGCCGGAGCCATGGTGCTTTCGGGCATATCCAAATGTTATTTTGGCGCCTACGATAAACAATCGGGCTGCTGCGGCAGCGTCTACTACATTCCTCAGGATCGGCACTTTAACCACCAGGTGCTGTGCGTGGGCGGGGTATTAGAGGACGAGTGCACACGCCTGCTTACCGACTTTTTTGAGAAAAAAAGACAAAAACAGTAAACTTTTACAGAGCCATGCGCAGGATGTTTTCCACATCCTCGGGGCTAAGGGGCCTAAAAAAGCCGATGCGGCCCTGGTTGCGGTATTCGACATCCTGAACGAGCGCGGGGATGTCGCTTTCTTTTGCCCCGAAGTCGCTTAAGCGATTGGGAAGTGAAAGGGAGTTAAAGAACGCGCGCAGCTTTTGGATGCCTTCATTGGCGTCCTTCTCTAAATCGCCCGAAGGGGAAACTTCCATGACCTTATAGCTAAAGCGGGCAAAGCGCTCCACATCGTGGGATAGCTGATATTCCATCCAGTAAGGATAGAGGACAGCCAGCGCCGCGCCGTGGATGGCGTTGTAGTGGGCGCAGACGGAATGGGCGATGCCGTGGGCGCTCCAGTCCTGCTCCCGGCCTTGGGACAGGGTGTTGTTGTGGGCAATGGTGCCCGCCCAGAAAATATCGGCATGGGCGGCATAGTCGTAAGACTCATCAAGTACCTTGGGACCGGCCTTGATAATGGCCCGCAGGACGCCTTCGCACATTTCGTCGGTTAGATTGACGTCCTTGGTGTTGGTAAAGTACCTTTCGAAAATATGGGTCATCATATCGCACACGCCGTATGCTTTGTGATTTTTGGGGACGGTGTAGGTAAGTTCTGGGTTCATAACGGCAATGATGGGATGATTAAACGCAGTATTAACCCCGCGTTTGATGTTGATATCTTCTTTGGTAATCACGCAGGAATTGCTGCTTTCAGAGCCCGCCGCGGCAATGGTGGGCACGGCCACTACAGGCAGGGCAGCCTTGACAATGGCTTTTCGCGCAAAGAAATCCCAAAAGTCGCCGTCATACAGGGCGCCAAAAGCAATTGTCTTAGCGGTATCAATGGCACTGGCACCGCCAAGCCCTATCAACACATCGACTTGGTGCTGTTTAACCAGCTCAATCCCTTCATACACGGGGCCGGAGAGGGGATTGGGAACGATGCCCGAAAGCTCAAGGAAAGAAATGTTTTCGGCGGAAAGAGAACTTTTAACCCTATTCAGTAGCCCCGATCTGACTACCGAGCCTTGGCCATAAACGATTAAGGCTTTTTGAAAGCCTCTTTCTTTCAGAAGTTTTCCTATGCCGTTTTCGGCATCTTTTCCAAACACAAAGCTTGTGGGATTATAAAAAGTAAAGTCATTCATATAAAACACAACCTCCCATCCAATCACTTTCTACATTATAGCACCAACGAAGAGCGCGGGCAAACCTTGACAGCCCACTTTAAAGCGAGTACAATTGCACCAACGCTTTGACGATAAAGGAGTGAAAAGGAAATGAAAATTAAAACGCTCAAAACCCGCGATTTGCAGGGCTCCATCAAAAATGGTGGCTGCGGCGAGTGCCAGACTTCCTGCCAGTCTGCTTGCAAGACTTCTTGCGGCGTTGCTAACCAGCCCTGTGAAAAAAAAGAAGATAAGTAAGTACATGCACGCAAAGAGCCGCCTGCTGTTAGCGGGCGGTTTTTCGTGAGGAGAAATATTAGGATTATGATTCATCAATTTTCATTAAACGGCTATCATATCACGGTGGATGTATATTCGGGCGCGGTGCATGTGACCGACGAAAATGGTATGCTGGCTATTAAGCTTTGTGAAAATTTGCCCAAGGAAGAGGTAAAAAAAGCCCTGCTTAGCCGAGGGCTTGATAAAAAAAGCATCGACCAAGCACTTGAGCAAATTGAGGAGCTAAAAGTGCAAGGGCAGCTTTATGCTCCAGACGTGTTTGAAGAAAATGTTTCCTGCTTTCAAAAAAAGCAGGGAGAAGTAAAAGCCCTGTGCTTGCATGTGGCGCACACCTGCAACCTTACGTGCAGCTACTGCTTTGCCGCCCAGGGCAGATTTCACGGCCAAAGCGCTCTGATGCCTTTTGAAGTGGCTAAAAAAGCTATTGATTTTTTGCTTCGAAACAGCGGCAAGCGCAGGCATCTTGAGGTAGACTTTTTTGGCGGCGAACCGCTATTGAATATGGATGTGGTGAAGCAAACCGTTTCTTACGCCCGCTCCAAAGAAAAGGAGTTTGGCAAAGTATTTCGTTTTACAATAACCACCAATGGTATGCTCTTGGATGATGAATTAACAGAATATTTCAACCAAGAAATGGACAATGTCGTTCTAAGTCTTGATGGGCGAAAGGAAGTGCACGACCGTTTCCGAGTGGATGCCTTTGGAAAGGGCAGCTACGATGTGATTGTGCCGAAGTTCCAAAGGTTTGCCAAGAAAAGAGGCGACCGCAGCTATTATATCCGCGGCACCTTTACCCACCATAACCCTGACTTTTTTGAAGACATCCGTCATATGGTAGACCTTGGCTTTCATGAACTGAGCATGGAGCCAGTAGTCACAAGCCCGGGTGATCCTTCGGCTTTAACCAAGGAAGATATGCCCATTGTGTTTGAATCTTATGAAAAGCTAGCTAAATACCTGATTGATTTGAACAAAGCCGGAAGGCCTGTGCGCTTTTACCATTTTAACCTGGATTTGGAAAACGGCCCCTGCGTATATAAGCGTATTGTAGGTTGCGGTTCGGGCAGTGAATACCTGGCGGTAACCCCTTGGGGCGATCTTTATCCCTGCCACCAGTTTGTGGGGGAGGAAGCCTATCGGATGGGGAGTTTGGATGAAGGCATTACCCGCCCTGACTTACAAGCGGAGTTTTTACAAACTAGTCTCTTTAGCCACCCGGAGTGTCAGGATTGCTGGGCGAAATTCTACTGCTCCGGCGGCTGCGCTGCCAATAACGTACGGGCATCGGACAGCCTCCAAGGCATTTACAAGGAAGGTTGTGATATTTTCAGAAAGCGCATGGAGTGCGCGCTGATGATACAGGCAGCAAAGAATAATGAGGAATGAGGAATTAGGAAGTAGGAATTAGAAATGGTTTCACTTCTTTTACATAAGAAATCGTATAAATTTTCAACATGAAAAAAGGAAAACCATAGATCTTTTTCGTTCCCGTTAGCTATCACGCAGCTAAATCTCATTCCTCATTCCTAATTCCTACTTCCTAATTACAATTCCTACGCTCTACTTCCTTATTCCTCATTAAAAAACATCAGCCGTTTCCGTCCCACAAATCGCTCTGGCGGATTTTGCCAAAAGCGTTGGTGAGGGGATCCCAGACAAGGTACCATTCATCTTCAATGACCCCCACGATGGTGACGCGGGTAGCCTCACCATACCAAAGCTTTTCCATACGGGTTCCGGTTTTGGTAAACCAATGAACGGGGGTAACGGGGTTGACGGCTACTTTGACAAGAAGGTTTGTTTTAACTTTTAACATATCGCCGCCAAAAGCCAGGTACTTGGTCATCATCCAACCTTCGGTATAGCCAATTTGTACCTTGGTCCATTCTCCCTTTTTTTGAAGCACTTTTAGCGGCGTGCCGTTGTAATACTTGCCAAGGGAGGAGGCGTCTTTATTGGGTTCTTTTCGCAGGTGCAGGCGGTCGTTGACATCGGGGTTATTGGGGGTGGCGAACCCAGCGGGGTCAATTTGCGCAAGCATCTTTTCGGGGCTTTCGGGGATATTAAGCCAGTCGATTTTGGTGATATCGTTATAGGGGTGCTGGCCTATGACGGGGCGGGGGCAGTAATACCCGTCTTCCAGTACGCCATTTTGAAACAGTTGGCAAAAGTTCGTGCCGCTTTGAATATAGTTGATCCCCCAAGTGCCATCATCATAGCGGATGATGGAGGGGCCGTATTCGTTATTAAAATTCACCATGGTGATGAAGCAATCATAGCCGAAAACGGTGTTTGGCGGCAAGGGCGTAGATTGTGTAAACGACCAGCCCTGATCATATGCCCCGCAATATAGGGAGCGGGTGCCCGCAGCGTCATCGGCGATGAATAGCAGCCCTTCCTGAAGGTCCAGGCCGTCCACATAGGTGAGCTTTTGGTCTTTTGCGTTTGAAAGCAGCTTGTCAAACAGACCCTTTAATATTTCCTCCGGGTATTGCCCCGCAAGGTCGCACTGATTATACCCGGTACCCGAAACCAGCGGTTTTTGATTGTCGATGGAGTGTAAATAAAGCCTTTCCGGGGAGATGACAAGGGGAAGCGGACGCAAAACCCTTGTGGAGAGGATGTTATCGTTTTCGTCGACGAGGTACTTGGTTAAAGTGATTTCATTGCCGCTAAAATTGGCGTGGTTTTCAATCCCGTACTTTTTTTCGGTGTCATACTGTGCATCGGCAAAATCAACGATGGATTCCAGCACCCATTGCCCGTCCTTGAGGCGATAATCTTGAACTTGCTGGGTATCCGACTGCGGAAAGATGATGGTGTAGAACAGCACCTCCTCGGTGTCCATGTAAACATGGCAGGTGGGGTTCCAGTCCGGCACGGCCTTTTCATTTTCGAAAACTAATTGCCAGCCGCTTTGTGTTTTTCCAAAACAGCCCAGCAGGCGTTTTTCGCCTTTTTTTACAATAGCAAAGCCGGTGTTGTAGTAGGCGTCGTGGCTTTCAACCTTGTCGTATGTGCGGTTTAAATAAAGCAGAAACTCGGGATGCTCTATTTCCTGCGCCGCTGCACTCAAGCACAGCAAGGCTGAACATAAAAGCAACCCGAGCATGAAACGGAACCTGTTCATGGCTTTTCCTCCCTGTCTTCTTTATGATATAACGAACGGGAAAGATGATTTTTTGCAATGGATTAAAAATTTGCCGCTTTTTTCGTCAGGATACGCTTCGCGGCGGTCTTTACTCAGCTAAATCCAATTCCTTATCAGCGAACGCTGCTTCTTGGATGATTCTCTCGGCATCCTTAAAGCACAAGGGATTGGCTGCCATGATGCCGATGGTTTTTCCATAATCCATTTCTTTTTCCAAGGGAGAGCAAACAAAGCCGCCAGCTTCCCTCACAATCAGGCATCCTGCTGCGTAGTCCCAGGGACGCAGACGCATTTCAAAGAAGATATCCGCCTTGCCTTGGGCAACTTCACAAAGTTCAAGGGCGGCAGAGCCAAGGCGCCTTAGGTCGCCCGCTTTTTGTAAAAAAGCTTGCGCTGCCTTAAAGCTCAGCAGGGATAGTTCGGGGTCATAGGGTGAGGTGCCGAAAAAAACAAGCGCCCGTTCCAGTGGGGTTTGGGAAACCTCAATGGTGTGTCCGTTGAGCGTAGCGCCGCAGTTGATTTCCGCGCGAAACATTTCGTTTGAGTAGGGATTATATACCGTACCAAGCATAGGCTCTCTGTTTTTACACAGGGCAACGGATACGCAGGAATAACGGCGTCCGCGCATAAAGTTGGCTGTGCCGTCGATGGGATCAACAATCCAGGTGAGCTCGTCCCCAAGCGGCTCGTTTTCCTGTTCTTCAGAGAAAAAGCGGCTGTCCGGAAGTACTTGCGTAAGCTTTTCCCTTAAATATTCCTGTACCAAAACATCGGTCTCGGTCACGAAATTGTAATGTGAACTTTTTTGGCGAATGGCGGCGTTTTCGTTTTCTAATATCATCCGCCCTGCACCACGAATGATGGAATCAAGCATCAGTTTCATTGAAAGCCTCCTTTTGAATCAACCAGCCAAATTATAGCATGGCAGACCGTTTTATGCTATGATACTTGACAGAAATCAACGGAGGAAATGAGACCGACCATGACCCCTGAAAGCCTTCAATTACTTTCCCAACGCCTGCTGACAACCCGCTACCGCAAGACCATTTGGCGCAATTTCTTGTCAGGTATCAAACAGTTTGGCTTGCTTAAAGAAAATGACTGTGTGGCCGTATGTATATCCGGCGGAAAGGATTCGCTGCTTTTGGCCATGGCGCTTTCCTTATTACAACAGCGTAGCGAGTATCCTTTTACGGTCAAGTACTTATCCCTTGACCCCGGATATACCGAAGAAAACAGAAACATGGTTGCCCACAACATTGAAAAACTGGGCTTGCCTGTCCATACCGTTCATGCCGACATTTTAAAAAATGCCGAGGCCTCCTTATCGCCTTGCCATGTGTGCGCTGCCATGCGCCGGGGCTATCTATACAAAAATGCCAAGCTCATGGGCTGCAATAAAATCGCTTTGGGTCACCATTACGACGATGTAGTGGAAACCGTGCTGATGAGCATCCTTTTTGGCGGCGAATTTAAAACCATGATGCCTAAGGTACAGAGCCAAAATTATGAGGGGATGGAGCTTATCCGCCCGCTGTATCTGGTGAGGGAAAAGGATATCTTTTTGTGGCGGGACGCTATGGATTTAAAGACTTTAAGCTGCGCCTGCAGCGTAACGCGGTCGGAAGAAGGCGGCGCGCGAAAGTTTGTTAAGGATTTGCTCAAAGACCTGCATAAAAAGTATCCTGTTGTATATCGCAATGTGTTTGCTTCGACCAAGGGTGTCAAACTGAAAAATGTGCTTAGCTACCAAGACTATGACGGTAACCTTGCATCCTATTTATCGGAGGCTGAAGATGAGTGAAGAGAACATCCACCAGGGACACCGTGAGCGGCTGCGTCAAAGGTTTTTAAAGCAGGGAATGAAAGGCTATACCGACCATGAGGTGCTGGAGCTATTGCTTACCTTTGCCCTTCCAAGAAAGGACACCAACCCCATTGCTCATAGCCTCGTCAAACGCTTTGGCTCTCTTGCCGGGGTGCTTGAAGCAAGCTATGAAGACTTGCAAAAGGTAGAGGGCGTAGGCAAGCACGCGGCGGCGCTGGTGAATATGATGCTGCCCATTGGCCGCTGCTACCTTCAATCAAAACAAGGGGACAGGGCAGTACTGTTTTCACCCAAGGCTTGTAAATCCTATGCCCGCTCGCTTTTGTTTGGCGAATCGGTAGAAAAAGTCATGCTCATTGGTCTGGATGCCGAACACAGAGTGGTTGCCCACTGCCAGGTGTCATCGGGCGATGAACTGGAAGCGCCGGTTTCTGTACGCAGAATTATGGCTGAACTGCTCAAGTGGGGCGCCAATAAGGCGGTCATTTGCCATAATCATCCCCAAGGGCGGGCCCAGGCTTCCGAAGATGATCGCAGACTGACCAGTCATTTACTTACGGTTCTGCAGCCGGTGGGCATAGAGCTTTATGACCATGTGATTATCGCTGGGAACGAGGCCTTTAGCTTTAGAGAACAGGGAGAAATTCAATGAAAAAACAAGCGAAACAATCTTTTGGAAAGGTGCTGCTTATGCTGATAAAACTGGGCATTATTCTTTTTCTTTTGGCTTATGCCTTTTGTATTGCGTATCAACTGTGGCACGAGCATCATTTGCCCTTACCCTCCCCGCAGTCGAAGGCCCCCATCGTCGTTTTGGGCGCGCAGATTGATAAAAACGGGCAGCCCATGCTGCAATTGCAGTGGCGGCTTGAAAAGGCGCTGGAATCCTACAACCAAAACCCGCGGCTGGTAGTTGTTTGCGGCGCTCAAGGGGCGGATGAACCAAGAACGGAAGCTTCCGCTATGAAGGAATGGCTGATGAATAATGGCGTGCCGGAAGAGCATGTGTTAGTGGATGATTTAAGTTTTAATACCAAGCAGAACATCAAGCACGCTCTTGAAATGCTGCCCGAGGGTACCAAACACATTACCCTGGTCACCAGCGACTATCACATGCCAAGGGCCTTGCAAATTGCCAAGGACGCAGGCGTCTCAGCGGATGCTCTTCCAAGCCCTATCTTGCCAAAGTACTGGCTTAAAAATCATGCCAGAGAAGGCCTTGCGTGGGGAAAATATTTCCTTGGCAAGGTGCTCCCTTTTTTGAACTAAACAGAAAAATTTTTGTTTGACGAACCGCTCTTGTCGTGCTATAAAAAGGATATCTTAGCAAGAAAGGAAAAACCATCATGGATCCTGACCCGCGACCTAAGAACTTAAGACGTAATAACTAAGCCGCCCAGAGGCCTTTCGTGCCCTGACGGCATGAAAGGATGGACTTTTATGATTGAATATTTCTTTTCTGAAGGGACCAACTTAAAGAAAATGGACATCCCTTCGGATGGAGGGTGGATCAATATGATCAACCCTGATGAGACGGAGATTCAAAAAATTTCCCAACGTTATATGTTGGATTCCGGTGTTATTAAGGACGCGCTTGACCTTGATGAGCGCAGCCGTCTTGACCTGGACGAAGACTACACCATGATTTTGGTCAACATTCCCGCCCTTGAAGATGATCAGGAAACTGACCTATATACCACCATTCCGCTTAGTATCATTGTTGTGGACGATGTGGTCATTACCGTGTGCTCCGAGCCTACGCCCGTGCTCACCCGCTTTCGGGAAGGAATGGTGCGGGATTTCCGTACCCAGATGCGCTCTCGCTTTATTTTACAGATTTTGTTCAGGGTAGCCACCATGTTTTTAGGCTTCCTCCATGCCATTGATAAAAAATCTGATGCGGTGGAAGAAAGGCTGACCAAATCCACCAGAAACAAGGAACTATACGAGCTGTTAAAGCTCGAAAAGAGCTTGCTGTATTTTACTACTGCCTTAAAATCCAACGAAGCGGTGATGAAAAAGCTGTTTCGCACCAACCTGATTCGCAAATATCCCGAAGACAGTGATCTGTTGGAAGATGTCATCGTTGAAAATGAGCAGGCCATCGAGATGGCCACCATCTATTCCGGTATTCTTTCTGGTTTGATGGACGCTTATGCTTCCGTCATTTCCAACAACATGAATGTCATCATGAAGTTTTTAGCGGTGGTAACCATTGTGTTATCCATTCCCAATATTATCTTTGGTGCCTACGGAATGAACGTAAATGGGGCGGGTATGCCCTTTGCAAGTTGGCCCGGTGGTTTCTGGATTATTATCGCGATTTCGCTCATTATTTCCGCCCTGGCAGCCTTTCTTCTTCGAAAATTACGCACTCCCAAGCGATAGTAAAGTTAAAAAACTGGGGTGGCTCTGCCGCTCTTTTTTGTTACGTCTTTTCAAGTTGGAAAAATTAGGTTAAGATAGGTAAATGGAGGTTGGTTATGAAGTACATTGCTTATGGTTCCAACATGGTAATCGAGGACATGAAAGTACGTTGTCCCGACAGCGTGCTACTTGGCACAGGTTACCTGCATGGAGCGAGTATGGAATTTTATTATATGGCGACACTGATTCACTCGTTCAACCACAATGAAAAAGTGCCCGTTGCTCTGTGGGAAATTTCAAAAGAAGATGAAAAGCGCTTGGATGCCTATGAAGAATATCCTGACTTTTACATCAAGGTAAACAGAACCTGCACCTTGCTTGACGGGCGGGAGATGGAAGGCATGGTTTATCTCATGCGCCGGTTTGAATTTCTTCCTCCTCCGGACTATTATTATGATTCAATCGCCGGCGCGTACAGAGATTTAGGTTTTGAGGAATTGGTAAACACAGTGATGGTTCCCGCAAAAGAGCGGAGTATGTTGCGTTGTCAGAGAGGCATACAACATGGATGAAAAAAAACGCTTGCAGGAGCTTATTAACCTGCAAAACGAGACCTTACGCAAGCTAACCCAAAACAATTTACGCAAAGTTTCAAGCGATTTGTTTGGGGAAGACAACGAGATTTCCACGCCGCCGCCCGGTTTTCCCAAGGTGCCGGATATTTTTGGGACCCAAAAAGAAGAAAAGATTGAAGCGACCAAAAAGAAAGAAGATACACCTGAAAAGGAACCAATCGAAAAGTTACAGGAAGAGCTGCATTCATATATCGGCCTTGATTCCATCAAAAAAGAAGTGGATAACCTGATCAACTTGGTAACCGTGTATAATCTTCGCAAGCAGCATGAGTTGCCCAATGAAGATTTATCTTTACATATGGTATTTACCGGCAATCCAGGCACGGGCAAAACCATGGTTGCAAGGCTCATGAGCCGCATCTATCACTCCCTGGGCATTTTATCCAAAGGGCACCTGGTGGAGGTGGATAGGTCGGGTCTTGTGGCAGGCTTTGTAGGGCAGACCGCCATTAAGACAAGCGAGGTAATCGGGAAGGCTTTGGGCGGCGTTCTGTTTATTGACGAAGCCTACGCCTTAAGTTCAAGAGGTCAGCAGGACTATGGACAGGAAGCCATTGAAACGCTGCTCAAGCAAATGGAAGACAATCGGGATGATTTGGTGGTGATCGTGGCCGGATACACTGATTTGATGGATGATTTTATTCACTCCAATCCCGGGCTTTCATCAAGGTTCAATCGGTACATGGAGTTTCCCGATTACACCATTGATGAACTGAAGCAAATCTTTTTAATGCGGGCCAAAAAGGCCGGATATAAGCTATCTGAAAAAGCGGACGCGCTTTTACCCACTCTTTTTGAAAGAGCGCTAAAAGATAAGGGTGAGGATTTTGGCAATGCCCGGGGAGCTCGAAACCTGTTTGAGCAGGCCATTGCCAATCAAGCCAATCGCTTATCCAAAATGGAAGAAGTCACCAAGGATAAGCTTATGACGCTTCTTTGCCAGGACCTGCCTTATGTTATTTTGCCGGAGGAAGCCGAAGATGAACTGGCGTGAAATAACCATCCAGACCACCTCCCTGGGGGCGGATATTGTGGCTGAAACCCTGCGCGATAACGGCGCCGAAGGGGTACAGATTATTGACAGGGCCGATGTTCCCGACCCAAGTAAGCCCCACGGCAACTGGGAGTTGATAGACGAAAGTCTGTTTGACAACATGCCCGAAGAGGTAGAAGTGAAGGCCTGGTTTTCACCTGATACCGATTTAAGCGGCCTTGCGGAAACGCTCGCTTTGCTGCCCGAAGTAGCGGGTTTCCCCTTGGGAACCTTGGCGGTGCGTGACGCTTCAGTTCAGGATGAAAACTGGTGGGAAACGTGGAAAAAGCATTATAAGCCCATCCACCTTGGCCAAAACCTGGTGGTAAAGCCCGGCTGGGAGAGCTATGAAGCCAAAGAAGGCGAGCTGGTCATTCGTATGGACCCCGGCATGGCTTTTGGTACAGGCAGCCACGAAACGACGCAGCTATGCCTTGAACTGATTGAAAAAGTAAAACCTGATGAGCTGCTGGATATCGGCACAGGTTCCGGTGTTTTAGCTATCGCGGCCGCTAAAATGGGTGCAAAAAATATTACTGCTGTGGATATTGACCCTGATGCCGTACGGACTGCCAAAGAAAATGTGCGATTGAATGATTTGGAAGGGGCTATTACCGTTAAGGAAGGCGATTTAATCAAGGGTATCGACCAAAAGTTTTCTTGTGTGGCTGCCAATATTTTGGCCGATGTGATTATTTTTCTTTTGTCCGCCTTGCCTGCTTGCCTTAAGGAAAATGGTCTGGCCATCCTTTCGGGTATTTTGGATACCCGGCTTTCCGAGGTGCTTGAAGCGGCAGACAAGCTCCCCTTTGATGTTGTTGAAACAAGAAAACAAAATGACTGGTGCGCTCTTCTTTTAAGGTATAAAGCATGACACAGTTTTATGCGGATTATTTAGAGGGAGAAGTTGCCCGCCTTTCCAAAGAAGACAGCCACCATGCCTTGCGGGTTTTGCGTATGCGGCCGGGGGACGAAGCGGCCATTGTGTTTGACGGATGTCGCTACCTTGCCGTCTTAAACGAAGCGGGTGATTTTTTAATACAAAGCGGGCTTGAATCGACTGAACCTCAAACCAAAATCACGGTTTATCAAGGAATCTCCAAAGGAGAGCGCATGGAATACACCGTGCAAAAGTGCGCGGAAGTGGGCGTACACTCCATCGTGCCGGTCATCATGGAGCGCTGCGTGGCCGGGCTAAACGACAAAAAGCTTGAACGCTTAAACCGTATCGCCAAGGAAGCCGGTAGGCAGGCCCAGCGAACCCGCCTGCCAGAGGTGCTTGAACCTATTGGCGTGGACACCTTGGCTGAAAGGCTAAAAACACACGAGCAGTCCCTTATTTTGTGGGAAGAAGAGCAAAAGCTTTCTTTAAACGACACGTTAAAAGGATACCGGGATATTGCCTTGGTCATAGGGCCCGAAGGCGGCATTACGCCGGAGGAAAGAGAAAAACTGGCGGTTCAGGCCGTGACTCTTGGCAAGCGTATCCTCCGAACGGAAACGGCAGGACCGGTTGCAGCAGCTTGTGTGCTTTGCCTGCAAGGGGACATGCAATGAAAAAGGTGGCTTTCTATACCCTTGGCTGCAAGGTAAACCAGTACGATTCCGAGGCCATGCTGGAAAGCTTTATAAATGCTGGTTATCAGAGCGTTGATTTTTCAAAGAAAGCCGATGTTTATGTGATTAACACCTGCATTGTGACGGGAACAGGCGAAAAAAAATCAAAGCAGATGATCAGGCGGGCCTTGCGGAAAAATCCCGGCGCCTCCATTGTGGTTGCAGGCTGTCTTGCCCAGCGGGATGCCGATGGCTTGCTTGAGGCAGGCGTCACTTTAGCCATTGGCAACGCCCGGCGGACAAAAGTGGTGGAGCTGCTTGAAAAGGCAATAGAAGAAAACAAGCCTGTAAGCGCCGTTCAAGACCTTACGCGTACAGGATATGAGGAATTGACTGTATCCGGGCATACCGACCGGACGCGGGCGGTGCTTAAAATCCAGGAAGGCTGCGACCGTTTTTGCTCTTACTGCATTATTCCTTATGTGCGTGGGGGTATCAGGTCAAGGTGCACCCAAGACATTCGGGATGAAGCCTATCGCATTTCTGAACAGGGGCTTCAAGAAATTGTGTTAACGGGCATCCATCTAACCAGCTACGGGCGGGATTTAAACGGTGAAACCTTGGTAGAGGCGGTCAAGGCGGCAGCTTCTCCCCAAGGGATTAAGCGGGTACGCCTTGGCAGCCTTGAGCCGGTGGTGGTGACCGAAGCGTTTGCGCAGGAACTGTCGCAAATTCCGGAGGTTTGCCCGCAGTTTCATTTGGCCTTGCAGTCAGGGGCGGACAGTGTCCTTAAACGGATGCGCCGTCGCTACACGACGGAAGACTTTTCCCGGGCGGTGGATATGCTAAGGCGGTATTTTCCCGGTTGTGCCATGACCACGGATGTCATTGCGGGCTTTCCGGGGGAAACAGAGGAGGAACACCGTCAGAGCCTTGAGTTTTGCCGAGCTATCGGTTTTTCCCGTATGCATGTTTTTCCTTATAGCCAAAGGGAAGGCACGCCGGCTGCAAAAATGCCCTCGCAGCTTGATAAGAAAACCAAGGAGCTTCGGGCACAGGAGTTAATAAAGTTGCAGGACGAACTGGCTGGCCAGTACGCTGAGACCCTGCTTGGAAGCAAGCAAGAGGTACTATTTGAAAATGAACGGGATGGGGGAGCGGAAGGCTACACGGCTACCTACATGCGGGTGTTTGCCAAGGGAGCCAAAACAGGACAGACCCTTCATGTGAAATTAATTAACTACCAAGATGATATTTTTTTAGGAGAAATTTGAGGTTCATGTAATGACTAAGAAAGATTGCTTATTCTGTAAGATCATAGCGGGGGATATTCCCTCAACCCTTGTGTATGAGGACGAACATGTATTTGCCATCAGAGACTTGCATCCCGTTGCGCCAACGCATGTACTTATTCTGCCAAAAAACCATGCTGAGAACCTTTCCGACCTTGACAAGCTGTCCGATGCCGAGCTTTGTGCTTTGATGCGTGCGGTTGATACCGTTGCGAAAAAAGAGGGGCTGACGGAAGGCTATCGCCTGATTTCCAACTGCGGAAAACACGGCTGCCAGACCATCAACCACCTGCATTTGCACCTGATTGGCGGAAAACAATTACCAGAAAAGCTAAGTGACTAATTTTCAAATGCCAAAGACAGAGTGCAGGCTCTTATAGCTGCCCAGTACCAGAATGGCTTCTTTTTCCTTGAACACATAATCAAGGCTTACATTGTAGACGAGCTTTTCATTATGGCGGTAACCA
>CAYFTJ010000018.1:0-9981 GCA_964346155.1 uncultured Oscillospiraceae bacterium | reverse complement strand
AACACATACACTGGACGTGGCAGTAAACAGGGCTTGAATGAACGGAGTGCGTATTTTTTCTTGGGTACAAAAGGGTTGCATTAACAAAACAGCGCCCAAAAGAATGACGCCTGCGAAGCTGAGCATAATCAGTTGAAAAGAGGAAAGATGCCTTCTTTTAGTTTTACTTAACATAAATCTCCTGCCAGTAGTTTGTCGGTTCAAACCCGGTACTCGTTATACACGTTTTCAGTAAAAAAGACATTATCATAAATTTTCTGCAAAATGTAACAAAATTGTTATAAATACTTGACAAGCTATATATTTCCGACTAAAATGAGGAGGATAAATTAGGATGAACCGCGCGTAGCGCGATGGAAGGAGGAAAGGGCATGAATACTAGCCCTCGAACCATCAAAGTCATTACATGGCTGGTTGCTATCTGTTTGCTTGTTGGAGGTACTTTTGTTCCTTCTAAAGCAGCGGAGCTGGGTGGTCTACAGTTTAGCATTGAAATTGATCCCACAACCATGACCTCGCCAGGCAATGTCAAGGTGACCGCCCGTCTTTCCAACAGCGGAACGGCGGATATTCAAACACCTCTGGCCTTGTTTGACCCTGACGACAAACCCGTCGCCTCCTTTTTTGATGGAGGAACGCTGGCCGGTCTGAAGGTGGGCGAAACACAGGTATGGACGGGGGACTACTCCGTTTCCCAAGCCCAACTGGATGCGGGCAAGCTTATCTACACCATCAAGGCAGGGGTCATTGATGCCCAGGGAACGGTTGCGAGCCTATCCTTGCCGGCCGAAGCCACCATTAATTATGTGGGCGAAAAAGTATCCTTAACCGTCAAACGAACCATTAGCCCCGAAGTTGTACGTAAGGACGAAACTGTTAAAGTTATTTACGAACTGATTAATGACGGCAACGTACAGTTGAATGATATCAGAATCAGGGAGCATTCCAGCATCTCGACCAAACAACAGAGCGTTGAAAAACTGGAACCTCAAAAGAGCGTAACCATAACTTTTGAAAAAAAGATTAGCGGCAACGATCTTCAAAGCCACCCCAACATCACTTACTTAAAGCAAGGGGATAAAAAGCGTATTCAGCAAACCCTTGATCAAACGGTTATTCCCGTTGCTCGCCCCAACCTGCGCATTCATTTGTCTGCCGACCAAACGATGGTAGGCAAGGGTGACAAGGTTGTGTTAACGGTCACCCTGGAAAACCAAGGCAACATCACCTACTTTAACGTCAGCGCATCGGATGAAAAACTGGGCATCGTGTTTTCCGGCATCACCATTCCTGCCAAAGAAACGGTTGTTTTGACCAAAGAAATCACCTTACAGGAAACCCAGGATGTAAAACTGAAGTTTGTCATGGAAGACAATACCGGCTCCAAACCCCAGCAGGATACCAACCAAATTAAGCTAAGTGCTTATGATCCTGAACAGCTGATGAAACTGGATCTGGTCATGTCGTCCGACCGTGCCAGCATTGCTACGGCGCCGGGCGAAGCCACCTTTACTCTGCGGGTTACCAATAATTCTTCCTATACGGCCAAGCGGATAAAAATATACCAAGGCCAAATGGAAATTACGACCATCGACGAATTGGCCGCTGGTCAAAGCACCGTCATTACCCGTAACTTTATGCTGTCTCAAGGCGGCAAGTTCCAGTTTACCGCGGAAGCAAGAGACGCTCAAAACAATACGCAAACTTTCCTGTCCAACGAAATGACCATTCCGCTGGTGCCAGCAACTCAGGCTCCTACACCGGTAAATTATCCGACGGTGGAGCCGCTGGTCACCTTGTCGCCTGTTCCGGAAAATGTAGATGGTGTTAGCCAGGCGAACACCTTGAAAGCCATCCGTATTCTGGCCATTGCCTTTGGCGTATTGTTTGCGGTCGCGCTTTTGCTACTGGTAGCAAGTACCGTTTCCCGTATGCTGATTAATTACCGCTTGCAGCGCGGTGATTATATCGAAGCATCCGAAGGTAAGCGCGACTATACCGAAGAGCGTGTGGATGTTGAGCCTGCTGAGCAAGCGGAAACTGAAACTTCGGCGGACAAAACGGAACCTGCTGAAGCGTTGGAAGAGGAAGTCAAAGAAGTCGATGTTTCCCAGGGGCAGGAAGAATTGCCTCACCAGAAGTATTTACATCAAGAAGAGGAAGAAGAAACTGTAGCTGACGAAGAAACGCCTGAAGCACCGGAGGCGGGGGCATACAGGCTCACGCGCCAAAACAAAAGCCCGGGTAGGCGCCGCCAGTAAGAGAAATTCGTATAATTACCGCCGGCTCTGGCTCGGCGGTAATTATTTGTTAAAATGTCGTTATAGGCATAAGGAGGATGAAGTTTTTGGTCATCGAAACAAAGCAGTTAACCAAGCGCTATGGACGCGCGCGCGGCATTAATCAAGTAAATATACAAGTAGAGGCAGGGGATGTTTATGGCTTTATCGGACCCAATGGGGCCGGTAAAAGCACAACCATTCGCTCACTGCTTGGCCTAATCAATATTACATCCGGCGAAGCTTATGTATTGGGTATGGATGTAAAGAAAAAGCGTCAGGAAATTTTGTCAAGGGTAGGCTATCTGCCGTCGGAATCGGCGTTTTATCCCGGAATGACCATCAAGGAAGCCTTGCAGATGTCGGCCAAGCTGCGCCGAAAAGATTGCAGAAGAAGCTCCCTGCGACTGCTTGACCGCTTTGAAGTGGACGAAAATAGGCGCATCGCCGATTTGTCGTTTGGCAACAGGCGAAAGGTGAGCATCATCTGTGCCTTACAGCACGATCCCGAACTGGTTATTTTGGACGAACCCAGCACCGGCCTTGACCCCCTGATGCAAAAAAGCCTCTGGGATGTTTTAAAAGAGCGCAACCAGCAGGGGATAACGGTGTTTGTCAGTTCGCACGCACTTGGTGAGGTGCAGGCGTATTGCAAAAATGCCGCTATTATTCGCGAAGGTGAAATCATCGTTCAAGACAGCGTGTATAACCTGGGCAACAAGGCTGCTCGCAGGGTTACTTTGCGTAACATCACGGGCGAGATACCTGTGCTGCCTGTTGGTGTGGTTGAACAAAAGCGAACGGTGAAAGATTTTTCTTTCCTTTATGAGGGAAATGTTGAAGACCTTAAGCGCTTCCTGACTCAAACCACCTTTGAAGATTTTACCGTAACAGAACCCAGTATGGAAGAAGTGTTCCTGCACTACTACAGCAACAAAGGAGGTGCCCAATGACTATTTTTCGTCACGAACTAAAGCGCAACATGAAGTCGCAAATCCTTTGGGCGCTTAGTATCAGCGTGTTCATTGTCATTTGTCTTTTGCTGTATCCCAAAGTTGAAAAGAACATGAACCTGATGAACAGCCTGTTAAACGGCCTAAGCATCTTTGGCGCGGCCATCGGCTGGCAGGGACAAAAATACCTCAACATGATTACCTACTACGGCCTTGAGGCGGGCGTGTTCTTGGGACTTGGCGGAGGCCTGTTTGCAGCCACCTCCGGCGCAGTACTCCTTTCCAAAGAAGAGGGGAGAAGAACTGCTGAGTACCTGTTTTCCCACCCGATTAGCAGGACCAAGGTGTTTGTGGAAAAATTACTTTCTTTGGTTGTTCTGGTTGTTATTTTTAATGTGACCATCGGTATTATTAGCTTTTTGGTGGCGGGCGCCGTAGGCTTTCCTTTCCCCACCGACCAGTTCATCCAATATCACTTGGCGCAGTTGTTGCTGACTTTGCAGTGCGGGCTTATCTGCTACGCTTTTTCCGCTTTCATGTCCAAAGATTCTATGAGTGTTGGCATCGCTGTCGTGCTGGTGTTTTATTTCATGAATACCTTTATCAACATCAACCAAGCTTCCGATATATTGATGTACATTACCCCCTATTACTACGCTGACTCTTCAAGGGTCATAGACGGAGCTATTCCCTGGGATTTTGTCAAGATGCATTATGGGGCAACCGCAATTCTTTTATCGCTTTCGCTTTTGTATTTTACCAAGAAGGATTTACAAAACTAACCGGACTGCGGTCAAAGCTTTTTTCATAAAAAACATCTTGACAATGGTTTTGAATGGCTGCATAATAAGTTCAGAAAATATTAAAAAAAGGAGATCGTGTCCATGAAAAAGAAAGTTTTGTCTGTATTGCTCGTACTCATGCTCCTCTTAAGCGTTGCGGCGCTGGGGGAAGGCAAACTGAAAATCACGCAAAAAAATCTGATCATTTATAGTGGTGATGACTCCGGTTACTTCTACGCCAAGGTAGAAAATGTTGGCGATGCCCCCATTGGTGTGGGGTATGGCGATTTGGTTCTGTTTTCGGAAGACGACGAGATTATTCTGACCGAAAACTATGTGTCTCCGTCACCATCCGGCGCTATTTTACAGCCCGGTGAGTACCTGTATATTAAAGAATACCTGTGGGACGATGCTTTGCTGACCACGCCCGTTGCAGACTATAAGTTCTCCCTTCCTTCTTCGGACAGAGCCGACGAAATGGGAAAAGTACCATGTGAAGCGACATTCGAACTTTCTGGCGACAAGTATAACAATTATATCTACGTTACCTTTACCAACACGACGGGTATGCCCCGATATGATTTTTATGTGAACGTTGCTCTGTTTGATGCCGAAGGCAACCTGATTTTTGTTGACTCAGACAAGCTTTCCAGCGTTGCAATTCATCCTGAAGGCACCGTAACCTTGAAGCTGTACATTGATAGTTCCATGATGGAACACTATCAGTTAAACAACATCGTTCCGAATTCGGTTGACGCAATCGTTTGCTACTTGAACGAATAATAATGATCCTCGACTCTCAAAAAAGTGATAAAATAATAAAACCGCCGTTTCCGAACTGGGGACGGCGGTTTTAGCATATACATATAATTCAGACAATTAGACTATCATGAAACAATCAAGAAAATCATCCGTTAATGCTTTCTTATACTATGTCACTTTTAGAATAGCCTCTTTATCGCAGCGAATTTTTCTGTTTGGCAAAGCCTGATGAAGGAGGAATAGTGGATTCCTATTGCGACTGAGTCAGGCACAGCCAAAGAGGAAAAGACGCGTGAGAAAAGGCTAATTTAAAGGTGAGATAGTATTATTATTTAATAATTTGCCTACTATCGCTGAATTGGCTTTTTCAGGATTGCATATTGAGATTTTAAAGAGTGCCGGCAGAGTTATAAGGTTGTATTTTAGCTGTAAGAGGCTCTTAAAAGCGTTTGTAAACATTTACAGGCTTACCTTGATAGTAGTTATTTGGATATTTAAGCAAATCGAACTTGACAATCTGGCGCATTAAAGATATAATCCTATTAATAAAGCCCAAGAGAAAGGGCATAAAAACCACATTATTTTAAGGAGGACTATCTGAATGAAGAAGTTCGCAACTTTGCTCCTGGCGGTGTTGATGATGTTTGGCACTGTTTCCGCCCTGGCTGGGGGCTCCCTAGTCATCTACTCCCCGCATGACGCGGATCCCCTGCAGGCAGGCGTTGCGCTGTTCCAAGCGGCATATCCCGACATTAAGGTGGAATATATTGCCGCAGGTACCGGTGAATTACTCCAGCGTGTTGTTGCCGAAAGCGAAAACCCCCTTGCCGACGTACTTTGGGGCGGTGGAGCCGACTCTCTGGCTGCCTTTAAGCCCTACTTCCAACCCTATGTGAGTGCAAACGATGATGTAATCGCTGACGCTTTCAAGGACGCGGAAGACCTGTGGATTGGCGAATCTCCCCTGCCGATGGTGCTGTTCTACAACAAGAACCTGGTTAAGGAAGACGAAGCGCCCAAGGGCTGGGAAGATCTGCTCAATCCAAAGTGGAAGGGTATGATCGCCTATGCTTCCCCGGCCAAATCCGGCTCTGCCTATACGCAGCTGTGCACCATGATTTTAGCGCAGGGCGGGCCTGATGGCGGCGGCTGGGACTTTGTTGAAAAGTTCTATCAGAACCTGGATGGCAAGGTGCAGGATTCCTCCGGCAACTGCCACAAACTGGTTGCTTCCGGCGAATACGCCATCGGCGTTACGATCGAAAAATCCGCCGTGCTGTATGCGGATAACCCCGATGTGGCCTTTGTCTATCCCGCTCAGAACAGCGCGGTGCCAGATGGCGTTGCCATTATCAAGAACGCGCCCAATTTAGAAAACGCGAAATTGTTTGTGGATTTCGTGACCGGCCTTGAGTGCCAGAAGGATCAGAACGTCAACTGGAAACGTCGCCCCGTCCGCAGCGACCTGGAGCCTGTTGGGCTGTTGCCGCTGTCCGAAATGGACCTGACCAACTACGACTTTGACTGGGCTGCCAACGAGAAGGAAACCATCATCGAAAAGTGGCAGGAAATCATCGTTAACAACTAATATACGGGCATTTTGGGGGAGGGGGCTTTGCTCGCTCCCCCTTTTTCTAAAAGGAGACTTGCATGGAATCTTATAATGTAGCCATCAGAGATGCTGTAAAAACCTACGGGGATTTTAAGGCCGTTGCGGGCATTACTCTGGACATCCATAAGGGCGAGTTTTTTACCCTGCTCGGACCTTCGGGCTGCGGAAAAACTACCTTGCTTCGCATGATCGCGGGGTTTAACACGATTGACCAGGGCACCATCTCTTTTGGGGATACGGTTATCAACAATGTGGCCGCGCATAAGCGCGGGATTGGCATGGTGTTTCAAAACTATGCCATTTTTCCCCACTTGAGCGTGTTTGATAACGTGGCTTATGGCTTAAAAGCCAGAAAGGTATCCGCAGACGAAATCAAAAAACGGGTTGAAAACGCGCTGGAAATGGTACAGATCTCGGACCTGGCTGGGCGCATGCCCAATGAACTGTCAGGTGGCCAGCAGCAGCGTGTAGCTCTGGCTCGTGCCTTCGTCATTGAGCCAAGTGTGCTTTTGATGGATGAGCCGCTGTCCAACCTGGACGCCAAGTTACGTGTGCAGATGCGTACAACCATCAAAAAATTACAAAGGCAATTGGGTATTACTACCATTTATGTTACCCATGACCAGGAGGAGGCGCTTGCCATTTCCGATCGAATCGCTGTCATGAAAAACGGCCTCATTATGCAGGTGGGCGAGCCGACGGAAATCTATAAAAAACCCGAAAACGAGTTTGTAGCCGGCTTCATCGGCGTATCTAATTTCCTGGACTGCAAGGTAGATGGCGCCGACCCTAAAAACGCCGTCGTATTAGTTGGCGATTACCGCTTGGCAGGCATTCAGCTTTCCCGGCCTTATCAAGGTGTTGGCAAGATTGCTGCAAGACCCGAGTACCTTGCTTTATCTAACGAAGGAATTCCCGGCAGGATTGAGTTGTCTACCTTCCTGGGCGATTTTATTGAGTATGAAATCTTGCTGAAAAACGGGCAGACCATTCAGCTGAACGAATATACCAAGGACGCGCTCACCATCAAGCCCGATGGAACAGACGTAAAGGTCATGATGGATACAGGCTCCATCATCATTTACAACCAGGAGGGGGAGGTGCTGAACTGATGACAAAGCTGCTAGGCTTCCGGAAGCCCAAAATCGATTTCTGGTTTTTTGTGAAGGTAGTCGTGATCCTCGCGATGGTGTTCTTTCTGGTATACCCTTTCTCCACGCTGATTACCCGGAGCTTTTTCTCTAAAAAGGTGAACGGCGTTACGCTTGACAACTACGCAACCTTTTTCAGCAAGAAGTATTACCTGGATGCCCTGAAAAATACAATGTATATCACCTTCTTTTCCTCCATTACCTGTTTTTTGGTGGGCGCACCCATGGCGTACCTCATGACCCGTTACAACATTTTCGGCAAGAAAATCATCTATGTCTGCATCATTTTGGCGCTAATGTCCCCGCCGTTTATCGGAGCGTATTCCTGGATACTGTTGTTTGGGCGTGCGGGCTTCGTGACCAAACTTTTTGCGAGCATCGGCATCAAAACACCGACCATTTATGGGCCGGGAGGCATCATCCTTGTGTTTACGCTACACCTGTATCCCTATGTATATTTGTATGTATCGGGTGCGCTAAGCAGCATTGACAGTTCGCTTGAAGAGGCGGGTGAAAACCTCGGTTCCTCAAAAATCAGGCGCTTGTTTACCGTAACCCTACCGGTTGTGATGCCTTCCATTCTGGCAGGCGTGGTGATGGTGTTTATGACCTCGCTTGCGGACTTTGGTACCCCCATGCTGCTGGGCGAGGGCAAGACCAGGGTCTTGCCTGTTTTGGTGTATGACGCCTATATGAGTGAAATTGGCGGTAACGCGAATATGGCCAGCGCCCTGTCGGTGATCGTGGTGGCTTGTTCCTTGACCGTTCTGCTCATACAAAAATACTATGTAGCCCGAAAAAACTATGCCATGACCTCGCTTCGCCCGCCCAAAGTAGTAGAGCTGCGCGGTTGGAAACGTTTTCTGGTTACGCTGCCGGTAGCGATCGTTGCCTTTTTAGGCTTGCTGCCTCAGCTGACGGTCGTCATTTCTTCCTTCATCAAAACGGATTTCACCGGCTTTATCGGCGGATTTACCTTGGAAAATTATGAAAAAATCCTCAGCCGACTGGCTACCAACATCACCAACACCTATTACTTTTCCGCTGTCGCCATTGTCTTTATTGTGATCTTCGGAATGTTGATTTCCTACATTCTGGTACGAAAGCGTGGTAAGGTGGCCAGCATCATGGATCTTTTGGTTATGTTTCCCTATGTAATCCCTGGTTCTGTTCTTGGCGTGTGCCTGATCGTGGCATACAACCGCAAGCCTATTATCTTGACCGGCACGGCAGCCATCATGATTATTTCCTATGTGGTTAGGAAGCTGCCCTACACCGTGCGCTCCGGCAGCGCCTTCCTCTACCAGATGGATGTGTCGGTCGAAGAAGCTTCGGTTAGTCTGGGCGTATCGCCGATGAAAACCTTTTTCACGGTCGTGGCGCGGCTGATGTTACCGGGTATCCTGTCTGGTGCTATTCTCAGCTGGATTACCTGCATTAACGAGCTGAGCTCTTCCATCATGCTCTATAGTGGTAAAACTTCTACTATTTCTGTTGCGATCTATCAGGAAGTTATGCGCATGAGCGATGGCACCGCGGCCGCGCTGGCTTCTATCCTTACCCTGACCACGGTATTATCCCTGTTGATTTTCCTAAGACTCAGCAAAGGGAAAGTGTCGATTATTTAGTGGCACATACAAAGAAAAGCCGAGTGAAATTATTAGATAAATCAACCTGTGCTAAAGGCTTTGCTTGCACATTCTGCAAGAATGACAGGCAAGCCAAAATACAGATAACTTTTTATGCAGACAATTATTTGACCACCCTTTCAGAAGGTGGTCCTTTTTGTTGCAAAGAAAAAAGAGCCGGCAGAACCGACTCAATCCGTGCGTTTTAGCACGATACCTAGCATCCCCCTTTCGAAAATGAAAAGCGTTTGGATGCTGGTGGACGGCAGGGGCAGAAGGACTCGAATTATACACATCTGTAAAATGAAGTAAATTTAGGTGGTGCTGAGTCTAAAAAGTGTTGATTTTACTCACTTTTTGAAAAAGCCGTTATTGGTCGTAAAATAGAATACAATGCTCTAAAGGGTAAAAGTAAGGGTAAAAAGCCATTTTTAGAATAAAAAAGACCTGGAATCATCAATGATTTCCAGGCTTTTCTTTGGCAGGGGCAGAAGGACTCGAACCCTCAACAAAGGTTTTGGAGACCCACGTGTTGCCATTACACCATGCCCCTACAACAGGGGTTATTATAGCCTAAAAGTTCAAGGGAGTCAAGGGAAAAATCATCAAAAATCATTTTGGAAGAGAAGTCAAATATTTGTGACAGAACCCTAAATGTAATAGATTGGGGGCAAACTGCAAATCCAAAGATAAATTTAATCTTCGATTTAGGCAAGGTGTGTTACGCTTAAAAAGCAAATCAGGTATTATTTAAATGCCTAGGGGTAGATGAAAGGCCATAGACAAGCGCTAACTTCAACCATCTTTTACTTCC
>CAYFTJ010000017.1:28450-30736 GCA_964346155.1 uncultured Oscillospiraceae bacterium | reverse complement strand
CCCTGGACTAATAAATTTTGCTCACCTGAGCTTAAATGTCCAAATGAATCAGAAGGAACGGATATGAGGATATTGTTAACCGGAGCAAACGGTTTTTTGGGACGACGTATCGCTGCGATCGCTGATTGTATCGCGTCTCCCTCATTGCGGGAAGCTGATGAGGATGATGTGAAGCGCCTGATAGAGCAAAGCGAACCTGAACTGATTATTCATACGGCAGGGATCGCAGACACCGGCGTTTGTGAGAAAAAACCCGAAGCATCCTATCAGGCAAATGTAATTTTACCGCTGTATATCGCAAAGGCCGCTCAAGGCATTAAAACCCTGTTTTTCAGCAGCGATCAGGTATATGCCGGAAGTATCTGCGAGGGTCCTTTCAAAGAAGAAGCTTTAAAAACACCTGCCAATGTCTATGGCCGGCACAAGCTGGAGATGGAAGAGCGCGTTTTGAGCCTTAACCCGAACGCCGTGATGCTGCGGGCGACCTGGATGTACGACCTTCCTGCCTATCCTCATGACAAGACAAGAAATTTTATGACGCAGATCATATTTGCCGGGATGCGTCAAGAAGCGGTTACTTTCAGCAACCAAGAATACAGGGGCCTATCTTATGCCCGGGAGGTTGCGGAGTTGACTCTGGCAGCTAAAAACCTTCCGGGAGGCAGCTATAACTTTGGCAGCCCGACCACAAACAGTATGTTTGACCTCGCAAAGGCAACACAGAGGATGCTGGGCATACCGGAAAGTGTTCTTGATAATTCCAGAACCAAAAAGCTTTGGATGGATGACAGCAAATTAAAGCGGCAGGGTCTTAGATTCAGGGATACCCTGAGTGGTTTAAGGCAGTGTGCTGAAGATTACAATCTGGTCAAAGAGCCTTAAATTAGCACAAGATAATATCATTTCTAGAAAGTTGAATACTTTCAAGCATGAATCAATGAAAAGAGCCATGACGGAAAAAGTCGTGGCTCTTTTACGGTTAGCGAACGTTTGTCAATCAAAGGTTGATGGTCAATTATTACTATATTCTACCACTTATTCCTGACTTTCTCAGCAAAGCCGAAGAAGTCTTTTACCTCTAATACTGTGCCATCGTCAAGGGTGGCGGTGCCGGAAAAGTAACCAAACACCTGGTGCTGGTCGGAGCAGATTACTTTTATATCGGTTTTGGAAGCCCTGTCCATGATTGGGACAAACGTCATTTCAAACCTTCCGTCATCGGAGGTAAAGGTCCAGGGGCTCATATAGTCGTCAATTTTGCCTTGGTTACCTATTGTTGGGATGTTGAAGGTAAGCCTCCCAAGCTTATGGGCTACGCCATCATAAAAGAGCATATTCTCGGATGCGGCGGAGGTATCGCCAAATCCATAACCAATGCTCCAACCAAAACGATGGCCATTCAACATTCCTTGAGCTGCGCCCCAGTACCAGGTATTGTCATAGGTCCAAACGCCCCGTCCCCAGTCTAAGAGTCCGAAGGATTTTCCTTCTTCAAAGGTATAGGTTTTACCGTCAAACTCCACGCTCCCGGTGGCGGGCATGGCTACGATTTTTTGATTGTAGTAAAAAGCCGTTTCTTTCTCTTTAAAGGGCGTTGCGATCACCATGGAATCCTGCTGAGGATTTTCAAGCCTGATTTCTCCTTTGATTGCTTTGCCATCCTTAAAGTTGTCCATTTGAAAGTTTAAGGTTCGGTGATTGCCATGATGCTTAAAATGAAGATGATAGTTTTTGGCATCCATAATAATATCGCCCCGTTCTGAAGAAGACGGAAGATTTTTCTTGCCCATGGTCATGAACTGCATGGGGGAAGTGGTTTGCTGCCAACCTGTTTTAAAATTGAGGAGAGAAATGGAGTCCAGTCCCATGTAGGAATTGTCCGCCACCGTAAGCGCAACGGCAAAATCATCCATGGTAATTAAATAATAGTCCCATTCCTTGATTCTAAGGGCCCCTGCTTTAATGGCGCTTCTGTCATAGTCCAGCAGTAGACTTTTTGCATACCCTGCTTCAACCAGTTTTCCGTTTTTATCCAAAAGCGCGTGTCTTTCCTTGATTTCGTGTTGCATCGTTTCACCTCAAAAACTGTTTGTTGTTTCTTCCTTATTTCTCATTGCAGCGGCGTATCACAGTATTCACATTCGATAATCTTGTTATAAACAACATTCTTTGCCCCGCAGGAGGGGCAGACAACAACCCTTCCCGCTTTTTCTCTGTTCACTGTTTTTTGGAAAGGAGTGCCCGAGACTTTTTCCGAATATGAAAAACTATCAGGCAGTACAATAA
>CAYFTJ010000017.1:0-28350 GCA_964346155.1 uncultured Oscillospiraceae bacterium | reverse complement strand
AATAACAAAAGCTTTACTGCGCGTAATTTGAAAACTCCGATGTAAAGCCGGATACCAGCCAAGTGCCGCAGGAAGAGAGGGAATCGCCTTCCACGGTAAACTGGAGAACATAGTGGTTATCAAACTCAATTAGCAGTGTTTGAGAAGAACGCAGGGTTTTATTGTTCAAGTAGTTGGCTTTGCCAATGAGACCTAGTAAGCTTGAAATAGCCTGGCTGTCACTCACCGTACCCACACCCGATAGCTGCATAGCGACCACCTGATTGCTGCCCAGGTAATCCCTTAAAGACTCGTTGCCGATAACGGCGTTGCCATTGTACCCAACACGCTGAAACAGGCGATATTGGCCGTTGACAGGCGCCAGAACGCACGCGCCGGCCATACCCTTTGCCTGATACACTGTTTGCCCGTTTTCTACTACGTTGCTGATAATGCCAGGTTCGTTCATTGAGAGGGCAGGTTCGTTTGTGTACAGCGACACCGTTCCAAGGGATGAGCCCAGCATGCTTTCAGGGATGGAAGAGGGGCTGGACAATAGCCGATAAAAACGACCGTCAACGCCAACCAAGGGGAAGTTGCCCGATGAACCTGCCCATAGACCGCCTTGTGGTGCCGATTTGCCGGCAGGTTTTAAAGTGATGGAACCGTGCGGAAGCGATTGGGATTGCAAGGTGCCCGGAAGCGACTTTTGGCCGGCTGCCATGGTAAACACCTGAGGTACATTGATTTCTGCCGACTTATTGTTTTGCCAGGTTACAAAGGAAAAAACCAGAACGGCGCAAACGGCAACAATCGGAACAAATCGGCGCAAGGTGAAGGAAGGCTTAACAGATTTTTGGGAAGACATAATACGGCGAAAACCAGTTTCGTCCGCCTTCAAACCGCCAAGCATTTCGTCGGCGACTTGTTTTAAATCATCTAAGTTTTTCATATCTTATCCGTTCCTTCCAACAGTTGTTTCAATTGTTTGCGTGCCCGGGCAAGGCGGCTGCCCAAGGTGCCGATAGGGATGCCCGTCATGGCGCAGATTTCTTTAAGGCTCAAGCCTTGGTAGTAAAAGAGTAAAACCACCTCACGGTAGTTGGGGGAAAGGGAATGGACAGCCTGCAACAGCGCTTCCTTTTCCGCCCGGTCTTCGATGGGGTCGTCATCAGCTGTGATGACATTAAGCTTTTCATCGCCTAAAAACACACGTTTGACCCACCCCGAACGCCAATGATCTTTGCAAAGGTTTAGAGCAACTTTTAAAAGCCATGCTTTTTCCCGGCCTTCCTCCAGCTTGGGCTTGGATCTCATCAGGCGGATAAATACCTCCTGCATGACGTCTTCTGCTTTGCCACGGTCGCCCAAGTAAAAATAACTAACCCTTAGCACATCTGTTGCATACATTTCGTACAACTGGCCAACCAAGTCTTGCAACCCTTCTTGGGAAAGTTCTTGCATCTCTACACTCATATAACGATTGAAACCTTACTTATTTTGCATCGGCCAAAAGTTTTTGGTCGGCTCTTTGCTGAAACCTTTCCAGGTGAATCACTGCGCGCTTGTGTGTACCGTTTGCGATTTCTCCGCCGGCATCAAAACATTGAAGGGCAAAGGTATAGATTTTTCCATTCTCGCTTACTTCGCTTATTTTAGCAACGCAGCTGACCTCCATGCCAAGAGGCGTGGGGGCAAGGTGGTGAAAATCCACATGGATGCCTACAGTGCTTTGTCCTTCCGCAAGAAACTCGGACACAAGCTCGCTTGCGCAGCGCTCACACAGGGCAATCAAAACAGGGGTGCCGAGCACACGCGCTTCACCGCTTTCTACGTTAGAAGCAAGCATTTCTTCGCTTACAATTTGTTTGACGGTTTTTTCCTGACCGATTCTATTCATTTCATTTTCCTTTCTTATGTTTCATAGTATAAGTTTACCTTAAAAAGAGCCGACAGAGCAAGTCTTTCGGCTTTCATAAAGGGCTTATCTTAATTTTAGAACTCTTTGTATGAAGTTTGCAATTACACCCGATAGTTTCTGGACTCGAATGGGATTTCTTGTACATCATCTAAATGATTTAACAGCAGGGCAAGACGGAAAAAATAGTCCGACAGGAGCGAAAAAAAGTCGATGAGCAAGGTGTCAACTTCATGGCCTGTTTGACCTAGCTTGTACAGCATCCGGACAACTGCTTTTGCTTCCGTACGCAGGCAGTGGGAAAGGCTGGCTCGCTTGGAACCGACAGGCAACACAAAGCGTTTGCAAAGGTGTTCGGTTTGTTTTTGAAGGCTGTTTACAGCATCCAATATAAACTGTATATCGTTTTGATTGATGGAATTTTCCGTACGAACGCTGGCGTTGCTGTGATATACAAGAGTAGACAGCTCGGTTAATTGCTGCTCAAACTCGGAACATTGGCTGCGCAACAAACCAATCATGGACGTGATCTTATCGGTTAAAATTTCATAGTCACAGCGCAAATCACTTTGTGGATCCGACAAAAACGGATAGGCCTCATATGGGCTGCGATAGTTCATCAGGTACCTCCTTCCAAAGCCTGAGGGAAGACAGCATGTAATCTTTCAAATCCGCTTCATATAGTTGCCGTAAAAAAGCACGGTCGGTTATATCTAAAAAATGCCCGGAGCGGACAATCCTACCGTCCTTCATGTATAGCACATTGTCTGTTAAGTGCAGCGCCAAGTTAATATCATGAAACACACTGATGACTGTACGCTTGCCTCCCTTGGACCAGTTTTTCAGATGTTCAATCAGCTCAATCTGAAAGCGTATATCAAGATGGTTGCTGGGTTCATCCAGCAAGATGATGTTGGGGTCTTGCGCCAGCACCTGCGCTAAAAACACCCTCTGTCTTTGACCGCCGGACAGCTCATTGATTAATCTATCCCGTTCATCAGTTAAACCCACCAATTCAATGCAGTCTTCAACCATTTGAATGTCTTCTTGAGAATTGGTTGTGAATGGCCGGTTTTTCTGATGCTGGTATCGCCCCATCATCACGGTGTCGTATACGCTGTATGGAAAATATAGATCATTGATTTGGCTCAATACAGCGATGTGCTTGGCAATATCCTTGCGTTTCATTTTCGCTAAGGGCTTGCCGTCAACCTCAATGCTTCCTTTGGACGTAATCAGGCCTGCCATCGCCCGGATGAACGTAGTTTTACCGCAACCGTTTGGGCCAAGGATGCAATAGTTTTGGCTGCTGTCAAACTGATAGCTCATATCGTGAATGACTTCTTTTTCGCCGTATCCTGCGCTGACATGAGAGATTTTAAACATGTTTATTCTCCTTATGGAAGTACAGGTAGGCAAAGAAAGGTGCGCCAATCAGGGCGGTGACGGCACCGATAGGCAGTTCCTGAGGTGAAATGATGGTACGGGAAATAAGGTCACACACCACCATGAACCCACCGCCAAGTAGGGCTGATAGCGGAACGACCGTGCGGTGTTTGGAGCCGAAAAAACGGCGCACAATATGCGGGGCAATCAAGTCGATAAAGCCGATGATGCCGACAAAAGAAACTGAAATGCCGGTAAGCAGAGCGGAAACCGTCAATAAAATTAGTTTAACCTTGGGGGTATCAACACCGCAGGAAAGGGCCTGCTCTTGGCCGAAGGTCATTAAGTCCATTTCTTTAGAATAATAGATAAAGACAAGCAGTCCCAACAGTAAAACGGGGAGGGTTATGCCTATGTTGGTCCAGGTTTGTCCCTGAAAACTGCCCATTTGCCAAAAAATAAGATGGCTAAGCCTTTCGTGAGATGTGGAAGTAATCACGGTTAGCAGCGCATTTACAAACAGCGAGATGACCATGCCTACCAGAATAATGGTATGGTTTTCAAGTGTTTTGGAAAAGCGCATGGAAATACTGATGGCCAAAAAGACCGTTCCCAAGCCACCGATAAAGCCCATAAAAGGCAAGGTATATCGACCGATTACAGGGAGACTTAAGCCGGTCACGATTACAAAGGCCGCACACAGCGATGCGCCCGATGACACGCCCAAGGTATAGGACGAGGCCAAGGGGTTACGCAGTATCGACTGCATCACAGTGCCCGAGGCGGCCAAGCAGGCACCCACTAAAAAGGCCATCAGCGCGCGCGGAAAGCGGATATTCCAAAGGATGGATACGTAAATGGGCTTAATTGTTTCAGGTAAAGAAGCGCCAAAGAGCTTGTATGAGACAATAGAAAAAAGCTCCTTGGGAGCGAAGCCGACGCTGCCCAAGGTAAGGCCCAAGATTAACGCGACAAGAACAGTAATCAAAAGCCGGAGCTTATATTTTTTGTGAGGCCGGGGGCTCATTGCGCAAGGGGCAGTTCCTGCCCAAAGATTTCAGGATAGACAACCTGCGCCATTTCAATGAGCGCATTGACGACATATTGATTAGGCAGTGAGGAGGCGGCGTTATCAATGTAATACACTTGCTTTTCCTTGAGTGCGGTGACATTTTCCCATCCTTGGCGGGACAGAATTTCACCGACCGAATCTTCAATGTAGTTGACCGAGGTGAGAATCACATCAGGATTGCTTGCGATGGCCGCTTCTTCGGTTACGCTAATCCAGCTGTTTTCTTCAGCAAAGACATTTTCCGCACCGATCAGTTCAATCATTTCATGCAGGAAAGTGTTTTGACCAAAGGAATACAGATAAGGCAGGGCGCCGATTTCAAACATCACCCGTTTTTTAGCCGTTACTGTTTTGGCAAGGTCGGCTACCTTTTGGATAGTTTGGGTCATTTCATCAACAATTGCTTGGCCTTCCTCATTCTTTCCAAGTACGTTTGCATAGAAAAGGATGTCTTCTTTAATGGCATCAAGGCTGGCTGAAGAAGGAACTTCCAGGACGCATTGACCAAGATCAATTAGCTGTTGAAAAGGATTGCCTTCCAGATAGCTCATGCCGGTTGTAAAGATAACGTCTGCTTCAAGCGCTGCCAGCTTCTCGATATCGGGCGCCATCATGTCAAATTGCGGCAGAGCATCAATCCCTTCAACATAGTTGGGGGTTTGGGTGTCAATGGCAATGACCTTGTCTAGCAGCCCCAAAGATTCAATAATCTGTGTACAGGCGGGGGATAGCGATACGATGGTTTCGATTGTTTCGGGAATCTTTACCTCATTACCTGCCCGATCTGTTTGGATGGGCTCAGCAAATGCCGCTATGGATAGCAGCAGCATGAGGGCGAGAAGAAGGGATACAATCTTGTTTTTTCTGTGCATGGGTTTACCTGCCTTTCTATTTTTTAGAAAGTCGATGACACACAAAAAACGCCGCGCTGCCCGTCGGCTTTGCGGCGTACTAATGGCCCATAGCAATCAGCAACACCGCCCCGGTTCCGGGGGCGCTTTTGTGCCTGATTACCAAGCCGTATTCTGACTTCGAGGTGGGAAGAATTGACTCCCACGCCATCGCCTTCTCAAGTTTCCTCAATGGCTGTTATTCAACATGATGGCGCTTCAACTCGTCACAGCAGCGGTCCTGTCGGGGATTTGCACCCCGTTCCTGCCCCACACTATCGCGGGACGCTTGGTAACCTCATGACTTCTAAGATAATTATAACCCTGATAAAGCGGAAGCGTCAACCCCACATCAAGCTGAGCGCTGGGACGACTTGCTTTTTACGGCTTACAACATGTTCTAAGAACACTTCGTTCTTGTCGGGCTCTACGTTGAATGCCTGTTTGATGATGTCTTTTTCACCAACATACAAAAGGGCGGTGCCTTCTTTGAGTACATCGGTAATCATGAGCAGCATCATGTCCATGGATTTATCCTCTGCGGTTTTTTCCATCAGCTCGATCAGTTCTTTTTTGCGGGTCAGTACGCTCTTGGAATCTGCTGTCGTCACTTGACCGATACCAATGTTATAGCCGGCGATGTGGAAATCCTTATAGTCGGAGAACAGCAGCTCGTCTACCGTACGCTCATGCCCGGCTGCAGCGTTAAAGATGGCATCGGCTATCTCAACAAGGTCTACATCTCCGATGCGGGCCAGACGATGGGCCATGTCGATGTCTTTTTGCGTGCAGGTGGGTGACTTAAAGCTGACCGTGTCGGAAATAATGGCGGTAGCCATAAGACCAGCCAGGTTTTTGGGCGGGACCAAGCCGTATTCCTGGAACATGGTGCCGATAATGGTGTTGGTGCAGCCTACCGGCTCGTTGCGCATATAGACAGGGTTTAAGGTTTGAACGTCTGCTAAACGGTGATGGTCGATGACGGCAACGATCTCGGCCTGTTCAAGGCCGGGAACGGACTGCGCAAGTTCGTTATGGTCTACCAGGACGACTTTTTTGCGCCTGGGGTTAATCAAGTGGTAACGGGCAAGGCTTCCCAGCACATTGCCGGCTTTATCAACGATGGGGTAAGAGTGATAGCGGTTTTCAAGCACCTTGTTGCGTACATCGTCGATGTAGTCATCAGGCGCAAAGGTAATCGTATGGGTATCGGGAATAATGCTGGAAATGGATAAGGAAAGGTGCAGCATCCTCACCGCCCGATAGGCTTCAAGCGGAGTATAGATGACAGACATTTTGGGCTCCATTTCGCGCAGTTCCTTGGTAAATTCCGCCTGGCACAGCACGATACAGGAAACGTCCATATCAATGGCCTGTTTAAAAGCTTCCGGTTGATTGCCGATAAAAGCGATGCACCCTTTGGTTAAACCATAGGAATTATCTTCTGATCGGGGAAGGGTAATAACAATATGTCCGGACAGGGTATCAATGGGCTTTTCCGGATTGTTGACCAGGTTGCCTTCTAGCGCCGCCAATACGTTAAAAATAGGTACCGTATCAATGCGGCGATTGTTTAAGGAGCTCATATCATAGGCGGCAATGTCGCCCCTGGTAATCATGCTAAAGAGTTTGTCTTTTTCATCCACCACAGGAAGGGCGGACAATGATGTGTCGTTTGTAAAAACATTCCAAGCAGCCTGGATGGTAAGGCGAGCGCTGACAACAGGCGGGCGGTCAAAATCCAGGTCACGCACCTGTGTTCTTACGTTGGTGATTTTAAGCGGTGGATCAAAACCAAAACGCTCAAGCGCAAGCTGCGTTTCGTCGTTTACTTCGCCCAGCCTGACAGGGATATATTCACGGTTGCCCAGCGCGTTTTGTAGGGCTGCATAGGCCATAGCTGCAACGATGGAGTCGGTGTCGGGGTTGCGATGGCCGGTTACAAAAATTGGTTCCATAGGATCTCCTTTTGCATAAGTGTACAGTTTCATAGCGATGTTGTCAATTGCTGTAAGTGATTTGCCAAACATCTGTTCATCCGATATAATTTACTTGAAAAGGACTTTTCCATTTATTAAAGAAAAAGCTCGGAACCGCTTTGTTTTCAAAAGGAAAGGGCGGTTTGCGACAAGGAGATTTTTCATGTATTCACGTTTTCGAACCGATCGAATCACTCTGCGACAAGGGGATAAACGGCCCTTGAATCAAAAGCTGCTGCTCAGCTTGATTGTGATTTTATTGGCGACAACCATCCTGTTCTTATCTTTGTATTTGGCGGGAAGGGGAGTGAAACCCCAGGTCAAATCACTTATCGAGCGTTATACTGTGATTGCTGTGTCCGATGCCATTGATTCGGTAAACCGCTTAACCACCGGCATCCAGTCGGACTCTGCCGCCAAGCTTGCTTTGGTCCGCCAAAATATTTTCCTGATCGATAGGCTGAGCAGCCTGTCTTTATCTATTTGCGGTGAGGCCACTGTTCCGCCGGAAGCTCTGACTGCCCTGTACGATGACGTTAACCGCTACCAGGAGCTTTTGCAGACCGTTTCCTCGTCTACTTTGGAAACAAGGTCCACGCTTTTAAACCACCTTTTATCACTGCAGGACTTGCTTATCAGGTAGGCAGGGATCTGCCAAAAGCGGTGGCAAGGTATACGCTGCCAAATTGCTTTTGCAGGCTGTTAAAGGCCTTTTCTGCTCTGTTTTTTGATTCATAAACCCCATAAACGCTGGAGCCGCTTCCGCTCATTTGAGCAAAGATGGCTCCGCTTTTTTGTATAGCCAAAAGAGCCGAGCTTATTTCAGGGCATAAAGCTTCAGATATAGGCTGCAAGTCATTACGCAGACAAGAGGCTAACTGTTCAAGGCGGTTGTTTTCCAGTGCCTGGATGGCGCTATCTACATCACCGGGCAGAAGGCTTTCCATACGAAGACGTGAAAAGACCTCTTTGGTTGATAGGCTCTGCCGCGGCATAATCAGCACCAGATGCTGATCATGTTGGAGGGCGACAGGCTGTAATACCTCACCGATGCCTTCCACTTTGCAGGGGGTATTTTGCAGGCAGAAGGGGATGTCCGCTCCCAATTGAAGCCCCACTTCTTCCAAAGCTTCAAGCGGAAGTTGCAGGTCATACAGGGTATTCATAGCATGCAGTGTTGCCGCCGCGTCTGCGCTGCCACCGCCAAGGCCGGCCCCCATGGGAATATTTTTGTGGATGCGTATTTGACAGGGGAGAGGTTTATCTGCATACGCAGACAGGGCGTTCACCGCCTTGATAATAAGGTTGTCACCACCTGCGACCAGTTCAGACTGCCCTTGGATTTCTAGCGACAGGCTATCACTTTTTGTAAACCACATTTTGTCATAAAGGCTAATGCGGCTGTTGAGCATTTGCAGGGTGTGATAGCCATCGTGCCTTCGACCGGTGACAGCAAGGTACCAGTTGATTTTGGCATAAGCCTTTATTTGTAGGGTCATGATATCTCTCCTTTGGAAAGGGCAAGGGTAAAACATATGGCGGTGCCTTCATTTTGCTCAAGCAGATAGATTGTTTGCTGATGGTTATCAATAATTTTCTTGGTGATAGCAAGTCCAAGGCCTGTTCCACTGCCAGCGGTATGGGCTTTTTCTGCCATATAGAAACGGTCAAAAATGTAGGGAGCGTCTTCCGGCAGAATACCGATACCGTTATCCCGAACGATGATGTGGGCGGCTGACTCTACAACCTTTGTCTGGATATGTATTTCGCCTTCCTGAGGCGTGTACTTGATGGCGTTGTCTATCAGGTTGATGAGCACCTGCTCGATACTGTCTTTGTCGGCATAAACATAGAGGGGCTTTTCATCAAAATCCAGCAGAAGATTGAGGGACTTTTCTTCAACCAGGCTAATTTTGGTAATGATAACCCTGCGTATACATTCATGGATATCAAAAGAAGTCATGTGCAGCTCCTGCACATTTTCCATTTTGGACAGTTTAAGCAGCTGTTTAACCAACGAATTGAGGCGGCTTGTTTCGTCTTTCACGATGGTAAGGTATTTTTCCTGCTCATCCTGAACGATGGTGCCGTCCAGTATTCCCTCGACAAAACCGTGAATGCTGGTAATGGGGCTGGAAAGCTCGTGAGAAATATTGGCAATAAAGTCCCTGCGGGTTTGTTCGACAGAAGATAGGCTTTTTGCCATGGAATTAAAAGCGTGCGCCATATCCTGCATTTCAGCAGTGCCCTTGCCTTTGATTTCTACTTGGAATTCTCCGTGCGAAAGTGACCGCGCTGCCTGGGCCATATCCTGCAAAGGGGCAGTCAAACGCTTGCTGATGAGCCAAAAAACAAGGACAGTAACGGCGTAAATAACAGCCGCTCCTATGCCGATACGCCAAGCAAGCGGGATATAGTTTGCGCGTATGCTTTGCGCAGCTGTTTGGATATAAACAGCGCCGATTGGCCGGGATAAAAATTCAATAGGCATAGCCACCGTAAGCATAGGGCCCTGGGCAGAGTGATAATAATCAGTGAGAGTTTCTCCCTGTAAAACCTTTCGCAGGTTGCTGGCGATAATGGTCGAATCAAAGGTGGAAACAAGTTCCTGGTGTTCTTCAAGTATGGATAAAAAGTAGCTGGTTAAATTGCCCTTGGTGTCGATGATGAGTGAGTAAGCGTCATACACCTCATAAAGGCTGCGCAGCTTTTTTTCAAGCAAGGTATTCAGCGCTTCAGCATCGCCAAAATACAGTTTGCGCTCAGAAATGGCCCGTTGAACGGCCAAATCGGCGATATCCTGTGCTTGGGTGGTGAGGGCCGCGAGGCGGGCGTTTGTTTCATTATCCCGTATGGATAGGTAGCTTAAACCAAAAAGCAAGCCTACGCACAAAAAAATGATGACAAAGCCTGCAAGCATCAGGCGGGAAAAGGTGGAGCGGGGCGCCAACATTATTGCACCTCAAACTTATAGCCGACGCTAAACACTGTTTTTATTTTCCAGCCGTATTGGTCACTTTGAGGCAGCTTTTCCCGGATGCGCTTGATATGCACATCTACCGTGCGGCTGTCTCCAAAATAACCATAGTCCCACACTCTTTCAAGCAGTTGCTCCCTTGTAAAAACCTGATTGGGATGTTCGGCCAAAAAATGCAGAAGCTCCAGTTCCTTGGGCGGCATATCAACAGTAGTACCCTGATAGGTTACTTCATAACGTTTCAGGGAAATAGTAAGCTCCGGATAGGTAAGCAAGTCAAGCTCTTCCTGGTCTGGGGCAGACGCCCTGCGAAGAACGGCCTTGACCCGGGCGATCAGCTCCTTGGGCTCAAAAGGCTTGGTGATGTAGTCATCCGCTCCAAGCTCAAGGCCAAGCACCTTGTCAATGGTTTCTCCTTTGGCCGACAGCATGATGATGGGTAGGGGACTTGTTTTACGAACTTCTTTAAGAACCTCCCACCCGTCCATGCCGGGCAGCATAATATCCAGCAGCATTAAGTTGGGCGGATTCTTTTTGAAAGCTTCAATTGCTTTGTCGCCCCTTAAGCACACTTCAACTTCAAAGCCCTCTTTTTCAAGATAGAGCCTGAGTAATTCCGCGATGCTGCGGTCGTCATCGACCACTAAAATGGTTTGGTTCATTTGTTTTTCCTTTTATTTGAGATTCACAACCGTAACGCCGGCCTCACCTTCGCCATAGAGTCCGCCCCTAAAGCTTTTTACTGCCGGATGGCTGCGCAAGTGTCGATTGACGCCTTCTTTTAATACACCCGTTCCTTTGCCGTGAATGATGGTTACTTCATTGAGACCGTTTAGTAAAGCATTATCCAGGAAGCGATCAACATTTAACAGGGCCTCGTCAAGGTTCATGCCTCTTAAATCACACTCCAGGGATACTTTGCGGGACATAGCGGAACTTGTTCTAACAACGGTTTTTTGTTTTTTGGGTTTTTCATTGATTTTTTCAAGATGATGGACAGGTACGGTCATTTTGATATTTCCTGCTAAAATCTGCACTTCGTTTTTGTTATCCGGATCCGTCAGGACAGTAGCGGGCGTGCCGCCGGCCATCATGCGGACGTGGTCGCCTTTGCGGATTTCGTCAAGCAGTGGCCGCTGGATGCTTACATCGCCTCCGTCAATTTCTTTTTCGATTTTGCCAAGCCTGCGGCTGACATCGCTGATGCGGCCGCCCGAAGCGCTTTGGCCTCTTAGCATATCTTTTAATTCGCGAATCAGGTCGGCGCTTTCTTTACGGGTTTTGTCAACCAACTTGCGCGCGTCCTGGCGTGCTTTCTGAGCGGCTTGACGGTATTTTTCCTCGGTCTTTTGCCGATATTCCTCGGCTTCTTTTAAGGCGTCTTCTCTGTCCTTGACCAGTTGCTGGGCCTTTTGACTTTCCTTTTCAGCTTGTATACGGTGCTGCTGGGCGGTGGCGATAACATCTTCAAAGCGTACCGTTTCGCCGGACAAAAGCGTTTGCGCCTCGTTGATGATGGCAACCGGAAGGCCGAGGCGCTTGGCGATTTCAAAGGCGTTGGATTTTCCGGGAAGGCCAATCAACAGCCGGAAGGTAGGGCGCAAAGTGGTAATATCAAACTCAACGCTGGCGTTTTCCACACCGGACGTGGTGAGCGCGTAGGCTTTCAGCTCGCTGTAGTGCGTGGTGGCGATGGTGCGGATGTTGCGGCGCTTTAAACGAGTTAAGATGGCCTGGGCCAAGGCAGCGCCTTCGGTAGGATCGGTGCCGGCGCCCAGTTCGTCAAAAAGAACCAGGCAATCATCTTCCACCTCATCCAAGATTCGGACAATGTTGGTCATGTGCGAAGAGAAGGTGGACAGGGATTGTTCAATGGACTGTTCATCGCCGATATCGGCAAAGACTTCGCTGAAAACAGACAGTTCCGTTCCTGGTTGCCCCGGTATTTGCAGGCCCGATTGCGCCATCAGGGTCATGAGACCTGCCGTTTTCAGGCTGACTGTTTTACCGCCCGTATTGGGGCCGGTGATAACCAGGGTGGTAAAGGTGTCGCCAAGCACCATATCACAGGGAACGGCTGTGGCCCGATCAAGCAAGGGATGCTTAACGCCTACCAGACGAAAATATTTGCGGTCGTTCATCAGCGGACGAACAGCGTTCATTTCGGAAGCAAGGCGTCCTTTGGCAAAGATAAAGTCAAGAAGGGAAAGGACTTCAACATTTTGTTCAAGCGTAGGGGCTACATCAGCTATTTGTGAGGAAAAAGCAGCTAAGATGCGCTCGATTTCCTGTTCTTCCTTGCCTTTCCATTGCTTTAAATCGTTGCCCAATTCCACAAGCGCCATGGGCTCAATAAACAGCGTTGCGCCACTTGAAGACTGGTCGTGCACCAAGCCCTGCACCATCTGCCTATATTCTTGGCGCACGGGGATAACGTAGCGGCCGTTTCGCACGGTCACGATAGGTTCTTGCAAATATTTTGCGAAACTGGGTTGACGAATGAGGCTGTTCAACTTGTCTTTGACCCGATCGTTGATAATGCGCAATTGGCGCCTAATGTGCATCAGCTCGCTTGAAGCGCCGTCTGCAAGCTCCTCTTCATTTAGGATGGATTCGCTTAAATCATTTTCGAGGCTGCGCATGGGCTGGGCACCGGCCGCAATTCCCGCAAGTGTTTGTGTGTGTTCATTGTCGCTTACCAGGGCGCTGCGGCAGGACCGCGTAACACGCAGCACTTCAGCAATTTCAAGCAGAGCCCTTAAAGATAGAATAGCTCCCTTTTGAGCGCTGATTAGGTGCGGACGCACATCACTAAAGTAGGTGACGGGGCTTTTTCCTTGGTAGCTTAAAACAAACAAGGCTTCTTCCGTTTCCTGCTGGGCGTTTTCCACCGCTTTAAGTGACTTAAACGGAACAAGGGTTAAACACAGCTCCTTTCCTGCCGGCGTTATCGCAAGGTCGGCAAGGCGCTGAGTGATCTTGTTAAATTCTAAGGTTTTTAAAGCTTTTTCATTCATATTTTCCTCACAGAACGCCCAAGTCATAGCGGCCAAGCGCGGCGGGCATTACATTTTTTCCTTGCAGGAGATTCTGGTATTTTTCTATCACTGATAATATTTCGTCTTTGCTTTCTGTTGTGTGAACCATCAGCCATTGATGGGCGGTATTCGCTTTGTCTCCAATGTCAATGGTTTCATCGCTTAATAGTAGGTTGACGCAGCCTTCAAGGCCACGGTAAGGAAAGAGGGGATAGGCTCTATTTTGCTCATCAATCAGGCTATGGCCAAGGGTTCCTTGTCTCTGCTCACACAGCCTGCAACTTTGGCGGCATTGAGACAGTTCACGCATGACCCGCTCGGGGCAATGGTTTAATACCATAACAGGTGTGCGTCCATAAACTTGCATGGTAAGGGGAAGTACATCTGTTTCAATGGCTGCTATTTCCTCAAATGTGCATTCAATGGGCAGGGTGGCTTCCATGATGTTCTGTTCATAAAGCAACTTGAGCGTTTCATTATTCCAAAGATAAACGCCTGAACCGGTGATTTTCTTAGGGACATCCAAACCCAATTGGTCGGGACTTGCAAGCACGCATGATATATTGTACTGCTTAATATGCGCTTCAAGCCTGTCAAGCAGCGTGTCGCTTGCCTTAGCCGGAAGAACCAGGGCATCGGTTTTGCGTAATAGAGCCACTTCCTCCTCTAATTTATTGGATGTATAATTACCGGGAGCATAGAGAAAACGGATGCCTGATTGATGGCAGAGGTCCAACAAACTTAGGTCATGAGATTGGAGCGTCAAGGGGACAAAGGCGGGCTGTTGAAACGTTCGTTCTTTTGTTAAATAAGAATGTTTGGCTATTGGCCGCTGATAAGCCGCAACTTTTTCTTTAAGCCAACCTTCTATGGCCATGCGCCTTAATTGATTTAGGGAAGATATCGGAATAAACGCAGGCAGCGGTGAATCCCATGAAAAGTTTCCGATTTTGATGGGCAAGTCTCCCGACTTTCGGATACTGTTTTCCGCTCTCTCCTTTGTGATGGGGGCTTTTTGCGCGGATTGTACCAAATCGCCTTCGGCTTCAAAAGAAACGGTATTGTCAAAAAGCTTTAATCTGCTCTTTTGTCCGGGTACAAGGGAAAGGTGCGCATCCACATCAAAGGAGAGTAAAGGCTTATTTTCATAGCTTTGCCTGAGTGTATTTAGCAGCTTTGCGTCATCCAGCCGATAAATGGTGTCGCCCACAAGGCAGGGGCCGTACATGCGCAGGGTAACGATATTGCCTTTTTGCGCGGGCTTGCCCGAATAAATCATCATGTGCCGGTGCTGTCCGCGCACTTCAAGCCCGTCCTGGTCGTTTATATCCTCGCTTAAAAGTACATCAACCAAGTAAAGGTCCCGTTGTTTCTTTACTTTTACAACCCTGCCAACGGGAATGCCTTCATGAGAAACATGCCAGGGATGGATGATGGCGGTGTCTTCGCCGCCGAAAAGATGGCCTTGGCTAAATCCGCCACGGTTAAAAATTTGCAGCAAGTTGTTTTGGGTTTGCTGTTGTTCAGAAGCGTTCAGAAGATTGTTCAGCTGCTTTTGATAAGCGCTTGTTACGCAAGCGACATATTCCGGGCGCTTTAAGCGGCCTTCAATTTTTAGCGACGAGACACCTGCTTCCTTGATGGCATCAAGTGCGTCAAAATCATTAATATCTCTGGTGGACAGCCAAGCTGCCTTCTTGCCTTTATATACATACTGCTCCCTGCAAGCCTGAGCGCAGCGGCCTCTGTTGCCGCTGCGGCCGCCGCGCATGGAAGATAAAATACATAAACCGCTAACGCTCACGCACAAAGCGCCGTGCACAAACACCTCGGTCTCAATGCCGTTTTCCTCAGCCATTTTAATGGTTTGCAAATCAGTTTCACGCGCGAAAACAACCCGATCAATACCCAGGTTCTTTGTGTTTAATGCGCCTTTTAAGGTGCTGATAGCCATTTGCGTGGAAGCGTGGACGGAAAGGTTTGGCGCATACTTCTTAATCAGGCGCAGGGCACCCAAATCCTGAACGATAGCGGCATCCACTTTCAAAGCATCCAAGGCTTTAACCAAAGAAATAAAGTTGTCCAGCTCACTTTGCTTAAGCAGAGTGTTAAGCGTCACATATACTTTCTTTTGGTACAGGTGACAAAGACGTACGGCTTCTTTTAGTTCTTGGAAGTCAAACCCAGCGTTTGAGCGTGCGCCAAAAGCGGCGGCACCTAAATAGACCGCGTCCGCGCCGGAATGGAGAGCAGCAACCAGCGCCTGTAGGTTACCGGCTGGCGCAAGCAGTTCAGGGGTTTTGCTCAAGTTGTTGTTTCCTTATCCTATCCGCTACGTTTTTCAGGGCAATGTTTTCTTCCGCAAGCTGCAGCGCCACAGCTAAGGCTAAAGTGGTGGAGGACATCTTAGCGGAAGCGTCCGAAAGTTCATTCAGTCGATTGTTCACAATGGAGGCGACCTGTAAAACATGCTCTTCACTATCGGAGGATAGAATTTCCAATCGCTGCCCTAAAAGGGTCAGGGTGTAGGCTTTTTTCTCACTCATCTTGGCAGCTTCTTAAAAGGATACTCGGCTCCTTCAGGCACTTCCACCCTGATAGAAGTGATTTTCTGTTCCTGTAAGGGGCGGTCGCTCCTGTCGGTGGGGGTGGATACAATCTTATCAGCCGCATCCATACCGCTTAGTACCTTACCAAAGGCGGCATACTGGCCATCAAGGTGGGGGGAGTCACTGGTCATGATAAAAAACTGAGAGCCTGCGGAATCCTTCATCATGGAGCGGGCCATGGACAGGATACCGTAGGTGTGCTTTAAGGGGTTATCTACGCCGTTTGCTTTAAATTCGCCCTTGATGGAATAGCCGGGGCCGCCCATGCCGCTGCCGCTGGGGCAGCCGCCCTGAATCATAAAGCCGGGAATGCAGCGGTGGAAAATCAGGCCGTCATAAAAGCCGCTGTTGGCAAGGGAAATGAAGTTGCCGACGGACTGGGGAGCGATTTTGGGGTAAAGTTCTCCGCTCATCACGTCGCCGTTTTCAAGCGTAATGGTAAAAGTAGGGTTCATGTTTTCCTCCTCAAGTTCATAAAAGTTTCATACATAATCCATTATACCATACCTTTTGTCTGGTTACGATAAATATTAAATGAAACAATTGTGACAAATTATAACGAAATAGCTTGTAATTCTTATCACTTTCATGTATAATCTTAATGAAATACTGATAAAGGAAAGGGTGTCTGGCCTTGGCAGCAAAGATTTTATTGGTTGACGATGAACCAATCATCATTAAAGGACTTAAATATACCTTGGAACAGGATGGTTATGAAACCATTGTCGCCTATGACGGGGAGGAGGCTTTGGAAGCTTTCAAGCGTCATCCCATCGACTTGATTTTGCTGGATGTTATGCTGCCCAAGATCGACGGCATCACCGTTTGCCAGCGCATCAGGGAACAGTCCAACGTTCCCATTATCATGCTCACTGCCAAGGGCGAAGATATGGACAAGATCCTCGGCCTTGAATACGGTGCCGACGATTACATGACCAAGCCCTTTAATATTTTAGAGGTCAAAACCCGCATCAAAACCATCCTTCGCCGCGCGCAGCAATACGCGCCCCAGGAGGATGCCAACATTTACCGTGTGCGGGATTTGGAAGTAAACGTTATCAATCGCTCAGTGATGTTGTCGGGGCGTGAGGTGCGTTTGACCGCCAAGGAGTTTGACCTTCTCCAGCTGTTCTTATCCCATCGTGGCCGTGTGTTTACCCGGGAAGAAATGCTGGATGCCGTCTGGAAAAACGACTACACCGGCGATGCCCGTACGGTTGACGTGCACATCCGCCGACTGCGTGAAAAAATAGAACGTAATCCCAATCAGCCGGAGTTTATTTTTACCAAGTGGGGTGTTGGTTATTATTTCACCGACCGCGACGACTAAAAGACCCCGAAGCATCGGCTTTCGGATGGTTATAGCGTTCCTGCTGATTATCGGCTTATCTTTTCTGCTGATGGCGGGTACCCTCACCAATATGTTGGGTAACTACCTGTTTCGGGAACGCATACGGCAAGATCGGGCTGGGCTTGAAAAGTGGGCTGTGCAAACAGCCCCTTCTTTGTATACGGCAGATAGCTTTCAGATGAACAAAGTTGTCCTGCAAGCTTCGGGCGAACTGGGCGGCAGGGTTCTGTTGCTTGACGCGGACGGAAAAATACAGGTAGATTCTTTCGGCTTACTCAACGGCACGCGCCTGAGCGTGCCCGAAGTGGTATCCATATTGGTGGAAGGCAAGCAAGTGGACTATGGGGTGCACGAAGCAACAGGGGAACTTGTTGTTGATACCGACAAAATTTTCCATCAAAGCGCCAACAAGAACTGGACCAGCCTTTCTTCATGCGGCGTGGTGTTTGAATCGGACGTCATCGGCGTGATGGTGCTATTATCTTCTGTTACGGACATGATGAACAGCCTTTACGCCCTGCAAACCCGCATGACTGTCATTTTTGTTGTGGTGGCTACAGCCGCCATTGTCAGCGGGATGATTTTTTCGGGCGTTTTAACTCGCCCAATCGGCGTGCTCACCAAGGGTATCCAGCGCATGGGGCGGGGGGATTTTTCCGCCCGTGTGCCTGAAACAGGTTCCGGCGAAATAAAACAAATGGCGCAGGCTTTTAACTCCATGAGCGGCAAATTAGAGTCCATGGACAAGACCCGCAGCCAATTTGTATCAGACGCCAGCCATGAATTAAAAACCCCGCTTGCCACCATGAAAATCATGATTGAGTCGCTGATTTACCAGCCCGATATGGAAGAGGGTCTGCGCACAGAATTTTTAACTGATGTGAATAAAGAGATCGACAGGCTATCGGCTATTGTGGGCGACCTGCTTACCCTGGTCCGCACCGACGGCAAGAGCGTGAAGCTGGATAGGAGCCGCATGTTCCTATCCGATGTCGTGGAGGACGCCGCGCACAGGCTGCGGATGCTGGTAGATAAAAAGAGCCAGACCCTGAACCTTGAAATCAATGAAATGGGCGAAATCTATGCCGACAAGGCGCGCATCGACCAGGTTGTGTATAACTTAATGGAAAACGCCGTCAAGTACACCCAGGAAGGCGGAATCATTACCGTTACCTTGACCAAGCAAGGCAGGGAAGCGCAATTGACTGTCCAGGACAACGGCCCCGGTATTCCCAAGGATAACCTTGCCCATGTATTTGAACGCTTTTATCGGGTGGATAAGGCAAGGGGCAGGGAATCGGGCGGCACCGGCCTTGGCCTTGCCATTGCCCAGCAGATGATTAATCTGCATTCAGGTTCTATTCAAGTGGAAAGCGAGGAAGGCAGGGGTACAAGGTTTACTGTGCTGCTGCCGCTGAATAAGGGATAACCTCTTTTTATGAAGAACATCAAGTCCCTCTTGAAATGTATTCGAGGGGGATTATTATTGCCGGATATAATTAAGGCACAAACTCTACCGCTGTACTATAGTGGGGCTGTTAGCAAAGTTAAAGTAGGTGTAATTCATTTGATATTCCTTTGGTAAATACCTTCATATTTCAAGAACTTCACGAACTTTTTTACAACCTAGGGGGCGGACGAAACGTGTTTCATGTAGACTCCTCTTTTTTCCACTTTTCGTCCGAACCTTTCTATCGATTTGTGGTTATCTATTCTTTGTTTAAGGCCCTTCAAATCTGCTAAAAGATTGCACTTTGAAACGGTTATTATAATAACTTATTGTTGATATGGATCCGTTTTGTGCCTCAAAAACAGTTTTAAAATCCGGGTCAAAGGTGTCAAATACGGCTTTTATGGCGGCACTGTGGGATATGATCAAAATATGTTTTTTATCAGGATGATTATATAGAATACTCATGATACCGTTTTTGAGCCGGTTCAAAAAATCCTCATATTTTTCAGCTAAACGGTACGGGTCCATTAGGTGCAACATGTCTATTCGGGTGGCTTCTGGTGCTTCTTCGCCTTCCGGGATGATTCCTATTTCAACAGCTTTGGCGCCAGCCAATCGCCAGGTGCTTGGCCCGTCCAGGCCTTCAAAATATCCCAGTCCTATTTCTCTTAACTGGGATGACGGATAAATTGTCAGGTTTTTGCTCATCAATATAACATGATGGATAAAAAATGATAAAGTTTACCTTTTGGAATGTAAAGCGAAACCTGGTTAAGGTTGTCGGCCGCGTGTAGGCGTATTGTTAATTGGTAACAACTATGAAGCGAAACAGATTGATTTATGAAGGCATTTGATGAGCTACAGAGGTAGGGTTAAGAAGGGGGAAATATGATGGTTAATGTATTTGGTTGCAACGATTTTCGAATGAAATAATTTTTTATACTCATCTCAGGTAAGACTGGCTTTTGATGCGCAAGGGATTTTTTGTTTTGGCAAAGGGCGGAGAAGAAGGCGTAGTGGACCCTACGCCGACTGAGCCTCCCAAAGCCAAAACGAGTAAGACCCGCGCAGGAAAAGCTTTTCTTATTTGAGATGAGTATTAGAATACTACTTGACAAGAAAAAATAATAAAGAGTATAATTCATTTACTCCATTACACTGTTGCGGCGGTGTGACAGGGTGGTGCAAGATAAACTGGACGGACGCGAGGAAGTGAGATGAATGGAAAATAAGAAAAACGAAACAGAGAAGAGGGAAAAGAACCTGGAAATGTTTTTTAGCGCCATACTGTCTCTAAAGAACATTGAAGAGTGTGATAAGTTTTTTGAAGATATTTTTACCGCAAAGGAGCTGATAGATATTCCCCAAAGGCTGGAAGTTGCTATGCTCCTCTTAAAGGGCAAGACTTATCAGGAAGTGGGGGAAGTATCCGGGGCCAGCAACTCTACGATCACGAGGGTGAGCCGCTGTATTCAGTATGGCCGGGGCGGATACAAGCAGATTGAGGAGAGGGTATAAACATGTTCAAAAAAGAACTTTTTACGCGCAAGGAAGTCCTATCCTTTGAGCTTAGGGAGCTATTCTCTTCACAGGGCTACTCGTTTTACAAAATGAAAACCTTTGAACCCTACAGCTTTTATCTTGAAAATATGGATTTTCTCTCTTCAAAAAACATTCTCTATTTTACCGATAGAGACGGGACACTCATGGCGCTAAAACCTGATATCACATTGTCAATTATCAAAAACTTAGATACGGCTGTAGACAAACATAAGCTTTATTACAGTGAAAATGTCTACCGGGCGCCCAATTCGACCGGGAATTTCCAGGAAATCCTGCAATTTGGGGTCGAGGTTATCGGCAGACTTTCGGATGAGGATATGTTCAACTTGATTTTCTTAGCGGCAAAATCGCTGTTTATTATCGATGAAAATCCGGTTTTATTGGTGTCTGACGATAGTCTTTCTCAAAAAATAATAGAGAAGGCAGGGTTGAGCAAAGTCAGCGATAAAGTTTTCAACGCGTTTCAAAATAAAAATCCCATGCTTTTAAATGATATTTTCATAGATAATAATACAGACCCTAAATATAAAGATATTTTAACCCAGCTGCTCTCTTTACACCTATCCTTAGACAAAGGGATTGAGCAGCTTGAGAAGATACTGGATGATGAAACATTCCGCAAAAACATTGAATACTTAAAGGGCTTGGCACTTTATTTAAGAAACCGAGATTTAAAAACCGAAGTCTTTCTCGATTTTTCAGTACCGAAAGGCTTAAAATACTACGACAGGCTGAGCTTTGTTGGCATTATACCGGGAGTTTCCTCTGAAATATTAAGAGGCGGGGAATACAGTAACTTGGTTAAAACAAAAGAAAAAAGCTATCTGGCATCGGGGTTTGCGATTTATTTAGAAAAAATTGAAGAAAAGGGGAGCCTGTGATGAAAGATGGTTTAAAAATAGCCCTTCCCAAAGGGAGATTGGGTCAAAAAGTCCACGACATTTTAAGCGAAATTGGTTATGGCTATGATGAACTCATGGAAGAAAGTAGAAAGCTGGTATTCTACGACAAAGAAACGGGCAACACGTATTTTTTAGTCAAACCGTCGGATGTAGCGACCTATGTTGAATATGGCGCGGCGGATATTGGTTTTGTTGGCAGGGATATTCTTCTTGAAAACAAGAGCAATGTATATGAACTCTGTGATCTTGCGATTGGGAAATGCAGGATATGCGTAGCCGGTCAAAGAGATTTTCCCTATCATGATACAAATCATCTCAAAGTCGCAACCATCTTTCCCAACATAAGCAGAGATTTTTTTCTCAGTACCGGCACAACCATCGAAATTATCCCTCTTCACGGTTCCATCGAAATTGCTCCTCTTGTCAAGCTGTCCGATGTGATTGTGGATATCGTTGAGACCGGCACCACTCTGAAGGAAAATAATCTGATCGTGTTTGAGGAAATTTTCTCCATCAGCACAAGGTATATAGCGAACAAGGTGAGCTATACCTATAAAAACAAACAAATCAGCGAAATCTATGAGCTGTTACAAAACAGAAGGGAAGAGGATAATGATTAAGATTAAATACATCAATGAAATCAGTTTAAAACAGAGTTTAATTGACGCCATAGATGAGCAGCTTACAAAAGACGTTGCTGAAATCATTGAAAACGTAAGAGAAAATGGTGACAAGGCGCTTCAAGCATATACTGCGAAATTTGATGGGGTACAATTAGACGCTTTTGAAGTATCGGATAGTGAGATGATTGAGGCAGTAAACTCGGTTGAAGAGGAATTTATATCGGTACTAGAAGAGGCGAAGGCAAATATCTATCATTTCCACGAAAAACAAAAAAGGGATGACCTTATCATTTTTTTAGAGAACGGAAAAATTCTAGGAGAAAAATTTACGCCCATCGAAAGAGTCGGCCTGTATGTACCGGGCGGAACTGCCGTTTATCCCTCGACCGTGCTTATGACGGTCATACCGGCAAAAATCGCCGGGTGTACAAACATTTCCATTGTTTCGCCACCTGATAAAGCAGGGAAAGTTTCGCCTCTTATCCTAGCGGCAGCAAAGATCGCGGGCGTCAATAAAGTATATAAAGTTGGCGGGGCGCAAGCGATAGCTGCGCTTGCCTATGGAACGCAAAGTATCGAAAATGTCTATAAAATCGTTGGGCCCGGAAACAGGTATGTGGCAGAAGCGAAAAGGCAGGTCTCAAACACTGTGGGTATAGATATGGTCGCGGGGCCTTCCGAGATACTGATCATAGCAGAAAAAGGCGCAAATCCGGATTTCATCGCAGCGGACCTTCTTTCACAGGCAGAACACGATAGATATGCCAGGGCCATTCTTCTGACTACCGACAAAGAGCTGGCAAAAGAAGTTCAGGAAAAAGTTGAAGATAAGCTGCTGAATTTGACAAGAGAAGCGATAGCGCGCAAATCGATAGAGGAACAGGGTTTAATCGTTATTTGTGAAAACAAAGAACAGATGTTTGATTTATCCAATCAAGTGGCACCGGAACATTTGGAGCTGATGACGGCAAATCCAATGTCTGATTTTAGCTTAGTTAAAAACGCCGGTTCCGTGTTTTTAGGAGCATACACCCCTGAGCCAACAGGCGACTATTTTTCCGGAACCAACCACACGCTCCCCACTTCAGGGACGGCGAAGTTCGCCAATCCGCTGTCAGTCGATGATTTTGTTAAAAAAACACAGTTTTCATTCTATACCAAAGAAGCCCTTCAAAAAGACGCGCAAGCAATTATGTATTTTGCCGAAAAAGAAGGCCTTACTGCACACGCGAACAGCATAAAGGAGAGAGTAAAATGAGCTATTTAAATAGTATCTATGCGAATTTGAAGCCATACACACCCGGCGAGCAGCTTAAAGACAAGAAATATATCAAGCTCAACGCCAACGAAAATCCATACGAAACATCGGAAATGGCTAAAAAATACGCGGCAGAGGAAATTAGTAAAACCAGCCTTTACTCTGATTCTGAGAACACGATGCTTGTTGAAACGATAGCCGACTACCATCGCGTGAATAAAGATCAAGTCATTGTAACCAACGGCTCTGATGAAGTGTTGTATTTCATTTTTTTAGGGTTCTTTACGGGTGAAAAGCCGCTGATTTTTCCCAATATCACCTATGGGTTTTACAAGGTGTATGCGGACTTTTGTGCAGTAGAATACCGTGAAGTGCCTTTAAAAGACGATTACACGATCAATATTGATGACTATACCAAAGGAAACGCCAATGTTATTATTGCCAATCCCAATGCGCCTACAGGCATATGCTTAGGACTGTCCGCTATTGAAAAAATCATCAAAGCGAATCAAGATTCTTTGGTTGTTATTGACGAAGCTTATATCGATTTTGGCGGGATGAGCTGCATAGACTTGGTTGATAAATATGACAATCTTATCGTAGTCCAGACTTTTTCCAAGTCGCGTCAGCTTGCTGGAGCGAGGGTGGGGTTTGCCATAAGCAATGAACAAATCATCAGAGATTTAAAAAAGATCAAATACTCTATTAATCCTTACAACGTGAACCGTGTGTCCGAAGCTATGGCCAGAGGCGCCATGGAAGATCAAGAGCATTTCGAACAAACGATACAAAAAATCATCGAGACACGGGATAATTTTGCGAGTTCTTTAAGAAAAAAAGGTTTCTTGGTTCTAGATTCATCTACAAATTTTGTGTTTGCCAAGCACCCCAAAATTTCAGGGAAAGCTCTCTATTCTTTGCTGAGGGAAAGAGGAATTTTGGTGAGACATTTTAACACGGAGCTTTTGACGGATTTTGTCAGGATCAGTATAGGAAAAAGAGAAGATATGCTTTTGCTGCTGGAAGCAATTGAAAATATTTTGAAAGAGGAAGAGCAGAGATGAGAAAAGCTGATATTTCACGGAAAACAAGCGAAACCGATATCAATATCAACCTATGTTTAGACGGTACAGGCCAGTCTGATATTGATACGGGAGTTGGATTTCTAAATCATATGCTGTGCAGCTTTGCAAGGCACGGCAGATTTGACTTAACGGTAAAAGCTGCAGGGGATGTTGATGTGGATTATCATCATACCACAGAAGATGTTGGCATCGTTCTGGGTGAGGCTTTTTTAAAAACTCTTGCCGATAAGAGAGGAATTCGAAGATTTGGTTCGGCCATTATACCGATGGATGAGGCTCTATCTTTGGTGGCGCTTGATTTTTCGGGTAGGGAATATACTGTCTTTAACGCAAAGTTTAGCGCGGAAAAAGTGGGAGACTTTGATACGGAGCTTGTTGAAGAGTTTTTCCGGGGTTTTGCCCGCGGTTCAAAATGCAATATTCATATCAAACTTTTGGACGGAAGCAACAGCCACCATGCCATTGAGAGTATTTTCAAAGCCTTTGCCAAGGCGGTGCAAATGGCAGTATCGCTGGAAGGCCATGACGATATTCCGTCAACCAAAGGAGTGCTTTGATGTATATATTTCCGGCGATTGATTTATACGATTCCAAGGCTGTTCGGTTGTTAAAAGGCGACTATGCACAAATGACAGTTTACTCCGACAATCCTTTGGAAATCGTCAGAGACTTTGAAGGAAATGCTCTTTCCCATATGCATATGGTTGACTTGGAAGGAGCCAAGAGCGGCGACAACAGGAATTTTCGAATGATTGAAAAGATCCGCCAAAGCTCGAACATTTTCATGCAGCTGGGCGGCGGAATCAGGAGCGTGGAACAGGCTGAAAAATACTTGGGTATGGGCATTAACAGAATCATTTTAGGTACGGCAGCCATTGAAGATGAACGTCTGCTTGAAAAATTACTGGAGAAATATCAGGAGAGGATCGCTGTGGGCGTCGATGTGATGAACGGAATTGTTAAGACGCACGGCTGGAGAAAATCCACAGGTGTTTGCTTAAAGGATTTCTGCCAAAAACTAAACGTGTTAAATGTCAGGACCATCATTGCCACAGATATATCTAAGGACGGGGCAATGAAGGGAACAAATATCGCCCTTTATGAAGACTTAAAAAAACTTTCAACGGCCGATATCATTGCATCCGGCGGCATTCACAATATAGAGGAACTTGAAAAAATTGATGAACTTAATCTCTACGGAGCCATTATCGGCAGGGCATATTACACGGGAGATATTAAACTTAGTGAGGCAGTAAAATATGAAAAATAGAAACATCTACGCCTGCATGGATATCAAAAACGGCAAGGTTGTCAAAGGGATAAAATTTGACGATATTAAGGAAATATCCGATGATCCTGTCCTTTTTGCGCAAAAATACGAAAAGGATGGTGCTGACTATCTCGTTTTTTACGACATAGGAGCGACTGTTGACAATAAAGATATTTTTTATGAAAAAATTGAAGAAATACTTCAAGCCGTAAATATCCCTTTGGTTGTAGGCGGGGGTATCAGAACTTTGGCCGACTGCGATAAACTATATAATCTGGGAGTGAAGTATTTCAGTGTCAATTCCGCCGCTGTGAAAAATCCCGATTTGCTTCAAGAAGTCAGCGTAAAATATGGCAGTGATAGTTTAATCCTCTCGGTAGATGTTAAAAGAGTAGGGGGCGCCTATCATGTGTTTTTGGGTGCGGGAAAAGAAGACACAGGCCTTAACGCGAAGGAATGGATTGGAAAAGCAGCCGGTTTGGGCGCCGGCACAATTGTTATCAATTCCATCGATACCGATGGAATGAAAGAGGGCTACGATATAGAAATGTTGGCCTTCCTTACCGAGAATTTGAACTGTAATATCGTCGCGTCAGGCGGTGCAGGGAAAACAGAAGATTTTATCGAAGTGTTTAAAACAAACAACAAAATCACCGGAGCCTTAGCGGCATCGATATTCCACTACAATTTGGTGAGCATAAAGGAGATTAAACAGCAGTTGGAAAACATGACTAATATAAGCATAGATATGGAAAGTTTAAAATTCGATGAACGGGGACTCATACCCGCAATCGTGGTTGACGCAAATAACAACAATGTTTTGATGCTTGCATATATGAATCAAGAAAGCCTTGCTCTATCTATCGAGAAAAACCTGACCCACTTCTACAGCAGAAGCAGGCAGTCTCTGTGGCTTAAAGGCGAAACAAGCGGCAACTATCAGCATATAGTAAAGATTGTTGCGGACTGCGACAGGGATACCCTTTTAATCTATGTAGACAAAGACGGTCCGGCATGTCATACGGGCGCAGACAGCTGCTTTTTCAACACCATTTATGAAAATAATGAAAAAACAGGTGAAGCCTTTTCTTTGGAAAATCTCTATGAATTGATTCTTGACCGAAAGAAGAATCCTGGCGCAAAATCCTATACGAGCTATCTATTTAGAGAGGGCAGAGATAAAATCTTAAAAAAGGTCGGAGAAGAGTCTACCGAAGTGGTTATTGCCGCTAAAGGGGATAGCAAAAAAGAAACCATATACGAAATGGCGGATTTGCTCTACCATAACTTAGTTCTCATGGCTGATATGGGTATTGAGATTACTGATATTTTGAATGAGCTTAAAGGGCGATATAAAAAATAACAGGAAAGATTTGTGATTAATCATTCTGTGTTTGCATAGAAAAAAGATTTTTAAATAGTTTCGTAGTAAAGGATTGTGCCTGAATAACCTGAAGGTACATTTTGTTCCGGTTTTATATTCTAGATTATCATTTCACTGCCTGCTGAAAGATAATCAATCTTTTCTCCCATACCAAATCTCAGTCTTTCATAGGGCTCTATTCCTGTGCAATGGCATGTATAAAACTTTGCTTTTGTACCTATGAGATATTTAGCGATTTTATCTATCGTATCAAAACTCTCATTTCCATAAGAGCTGCTGGAAAGATGGAATCCGCCGATTACATAGTCAGGCATTATTCCTTTGAGGCTGTAGAAATGCTCAAGTATATTAATGATGCCATTATGAGCGCAGCCTGTTACCAATAGCGTTTTACCATCTTCCTCTACTACGAGGTTTTGCTCATGAGTGAAGGTATCGTCTGTTGTTTGCCCGTTGAGTTCTGTGAGTAAGCCCTGATTTGATTTTGGCCGAGGCTGTTTAGGACTGACATTTGAGAACAACCAAACCCCTTTGTCAATCGAATAATAGTCTGAAGTGAACACAAATTGACCATTCTGTTTCAAACCCTCATCCAAGCCGATATATACCAGATTATCTGCTGAACGCAATGAATAATGCTTTTGAAAGGCTTGTTGATGCAGATAAACCTTTGTTTTATCATTTTTTTGTAAAAACGACTCTAATCCACCGCCGTGGTCATAATGCCCGTGTGAAATGACCAGAAAATCAACACTGGCGATGTCTACATCCATTTTTTTAGCGTTTTCAAGGAACAAGCTACTGGCGCCCACATCAAACAATATCCGATGTTTCTTTGTTTCTATGTATAGGCTAAGGCCATGCTCGTTGCCAAAGTCTTGCGATACCGATGTGTTTTCCACTAAGGTTTTGATAAGCATATCTTTTGGCTCCTTTCATCAAGTGTCTATATATAATGTTACAGATTATTTTTTCAAAAAGCAATGAATGAAGTTCGGAATCTTCAGTATTATTCATCAGTATATTACAGATCATTCTGTATAATACTGCGCCTGAGCGTTCCAAAGCTCGTAATATTTACCGTTTGTATCGGCAACGAGAGTTGCATGAGAACCTTGTTGAATCACAGCGCCCTCGTGGAACACGGCAATTTCGTCACAGAACTTGCAGGAAGATAAACGGTGGGAAATATAGATTGCGGTTTTGTCGCCCGCGATCTGGTCGAACTTTGAGTAAATCTCCGCTTCCGCGATCGGGTCAAGGGCTGCGGTCGGTTCATCCAGGATAATAAATGGGGCATCCTTGTAAAGCGCGCGGGCGATGGCGATTTTCTGCGCCTCGCCGCCGGAAACATCAACGCCGTTTTTATCATAATCCTTGTATAGATAGGTATCCGTTCCATCTTTTAGTTCCAGCAGCCTATCGGAAAAGCCCGCTTTTTCAAGGCAATCCACCACACGGCTTTTATCGTAATCGACTTTTGACGCTACATTTTCGCCAAGCTTTAAGCTAAGAAGCTTGAAGTCTTGGAACACCACGGAGAAAATATCCATGTATTCCCGATAGTTGTACTTTCGAATATCAATGCCGTTGAGCAAGATTTCTCCTTCAGT
>CAYFTJ010000016.1:0-31586 GCA_964346155.1 uncultured Oscillospiraceae bacterium | reverse complement strand
GGATATTATAGCACTCGGTTAATAGTATAGCTATTCTAACTTGAGTAGAGTATAAGTGTATAAAGCGAACGGCCACTCTCTTAATTGGGAATGGCCATTTTTTGTTTTTGCAGTTTTAATATTTTTTTGTGTTAGGCTTTTTTATAACCGGTAGGATTGCTCTTTTGCCAATTCCAGCTATCTTGGCACATATCTTTTAAGGTTTTTTTTGCTTCCCAACCAAGCAGTTCTTTAGCGCGGGTTGCGTTAGCAAAGACAGTTGCTAGGTCGCCCGGACGCCTGCCATCGATCACATAAGGTACCTTAACCTGATTTACTTCCTCAAAGGCCTTAACCATATCTAATACGCTGTATCCAATGCCGGTACCCAGATTGATTGCGATGGTACCGGTATGCTTATTTGCGTAGTTAGCGGCATCAATATGGCCTTGCGCCAGGTCCTGTACGTGGATGTAATCACGAACACCGGTTCCATCGTGCGTGTCGTAGTCGTTTCCGAAAACATGTAGCTTTTCACGGCGACCAAGGATGGTTTGGGTAATATAGGGGAACAGGTTATTCGGGATGCCACTGGGATCTTCCCCGATACGGCCGCTTTCGTGGGCGCCAACGGGGTTAAAATACCTAAGGAGAACCACAGACCAGTCGGGGTGAGCCACTGTAATATCTGTTAAGATCTGCTCTATCATGAGTTTGGTCCAGCCGTAGGGGTTGGTGCAGCCAAGAGGCGCTTCTTCATCAACGGGCATGGCATTGCCAACCTTATAAACCGTTGCGGAAGATGAGAAGATGATGCGTTTCACACCGTGGTTGAGCATTGCCTGGCATAGCGACAGAGTACCGGTGATATTGTTGCTGTAATATTCAAGGGGCTTGGCTACCGATTCGCCAACGGCTTTAAATCCCGCGAAATGAATCACGCAATCAATCTGATGCTCAGCAAAAATTTGATTCATTGCATCAAAATCACAGATATTTACCTGATAAAAAGCAAAGTCTTTGTTTGTCAACTCACGAATTCGGTCCAACACTTCGATTTGAGCGTTGGACAAATCATCAACGATAACTATTTCATGTCCCTCTTCAAGCAACTTGACACAGGTATGGGAGCCGATATATCCAGCGCCGCCTGTAGCCAACAGTTTCATAGTTTACCCCCTTAAAGTCTTTATGTACATGTTTAATTGTAGCTCAATTCACCTTGAAAGTAAAGGGAAAAACTTTGACAATACAAGCTGGAAAGGGCTATACTATACGGGTATTTGAAATGCTTGAGGAGGACTTTTTGATGTCAAAAATTTATGATCCAAGTACGATTGAGCCAAAATGGCAATCCATTTGGGAGAAGGAGCATGCTTTTGAGGCCTCAACTGATCATAGTAAACCCAAATATTATTGTTTGATTGAGTTTCCTTATCCTTCCGGACAAGGCTTGCACGTAGGGCATCCCCGCAGCAATACTGCGATGGATATTATTGCAAGAAAGCGCCGGATGGAAGGCTATAATGTTCTTTATCCGATCGGCTGGGACGCTTTTGGATTGCCGACAGAAAACTATGCCATTGCCAATAAAGTGCCGCCTGCTAAAGTAACGCAGAAAAATATCGGCAACTTCCGCGAGCAGCTAAAGCGCTTGGGTTTCAGCTTCGACTATTCACGGGAAGTAGACACTACTAACCCTAATTATTATAAATGGACGCAATGGATTTTCCTGCAGCTTTATAAACATGGTCTTGCTTATAAAAATGAAATGCCTATTAACTGGTGTCCAAGCTGTAAAATTGGTCTTGCCAATGAGGAAGTAGTTAATGGCGGCTGTGAGCGCTGCGGCGCTTCCGTTGTTCACCGGGTGAAAGAACAATGGATGCTTCGTATTACAAAATACGCACAAAGGCTGCTTGATGGACTTAATACTGTCGATTTTATTGAACAGGTGAAATTGCAACAAAGAAACTGGATTGGCCGCAGTGAGGGCGCAGATATCCGTTTCCAGTTAGCAGGCATTGAAGACAGCTTGCTTGTTTATACGACGCGCCCGGACACCATTTTCGGCGCTACTTATATGGTTATCGCTCCTGAGCATCTGTTGATTGACAAATATGCCGCACAGATTTCCAACCTGGATGAGATTCATGCCTATATCGAACAGGCTAAATTAAAGAGCGATTTTGAACGTTCTGAAATGGCAAAGGACAAGACCGGCGTTGAAATCAAAGGCATCAAGGCCATCAACCCGGCAACCGGTCAGGAAATTCCGCTTTGGATTTCCGACTATGTTTTAATGAGCTACGGTTCAGGCGCTATTATGGCTGTTCCTGCTCACGATACTCGAGACCATGAGTTTGCCACGATGTTTAATCTGCCCATTATCGAAGTGATACAGGGCGGGGAAAACGTGCAGAAAGAAGCCTATACCGATACGGATGTAGGCACGCTGGTGAATAGTGGCTTTCTCAACGGTCTTTCTGTTCAGGAAGCAATCACAAAAATCACCCAGTGGCTTGAAGAGAATAAACTTGGGAACCATAAGGTTAACTATAAACTTAGGGATTGGGTTTTCAGCCGTCAGCGCTATTGGGGCGAGCCCATTCCGATTATTCACTGCCCGCATTGCGGTATAGTACCGCTTGAGCTTGAAGACCTTCCGCTTACCTTGCCGGAAGTTGAACAATATGAACCGACCGATTCAGGTGAAAGCCCTCTGGCTGCCATTGATGATTGGGTAAATGTACCTTGCCCCAAATGCGGTGGGCCCGCGCAGCGTGAAACGGACACCATGCCCCAGTGGGCAGGCTCCAGCTGGTATTTTATGCGTTATTGCGACCCGCATAACGATAAGGCCCTTGGCGATAAAAAAGAGCTGGATTACTGGCTGCCGGTTGACTGGTACAACGGTGGTATGGAGCATACGACCTTACACCTTCTCTACAGCCGGTTCTGGCACTTATTCTTGCATGATATTGGCGTAACCGATGCGCCCGAGCCTTACCAGAAACGCACCAGCCACGGCATGATCTTGGGTGAAAATGGCGAGAAGATGTCCAAGTCCCGCGGAAACGTTGTCAACCCCGACGACATGGTTGACGAGGTTGGGGCAGATGCCTTCCGTTTGTATGAAATGTTTATGGGCGCTTTTGACCAGGCAATTCCATGGAGCACCAATGGCGCGCGCGGTTGCCGCCGCTTCCTTGATAGGGTTTGGAGGCTGCAAGATCTGTTGGATAGTCAAGAGACTGGCATTCGTCCCGAAATGCTTCACACTGTACATTCAACCATCAAGAAAGTTACCGAAGATTATGAGGCGATGAAGTTTAATACTGCCATTGCAGCCATGATGTCTATGGTTAATGAATTGACAGAATCTTCCAAGGTGACTGCTGAAGAGTTAAAAATCTTACTGCTTATCCTGTCGCCGGTTGCGCCGCATATCTGCGAGGAAATTTGGCAAGCGCAAAGCTATGGTGAACCGCTGTACAAGCAGCCCTGGCCAAGCTACGATCCGGCCTATTTGGTTAAGGCAGAGAGCGAAATCGTTATCCAAATCAACGGGAAAATTCGTGACCGTATGATGGTGCCCAGCAACATGACCCAGGAAGAGGCTGCCCAAGTGCTGCCTAATACCGACCAGGTGAAAGCGCTGATTGAAGGAAAGCAGATTGTCAAACTGATTTTTGTACCCGGCCGACTGCTTAACATCGTGGTTCGTTAAGTGTTTAAGACATTTTGAATAGGGTATAATTTATTATCATACGAAAGGTAGGTAAGACAAGATGTCTGTACTAACGATTACGAAAGACAATTTTCAACAAGAAGTTCTTAATTCCGATAAACCCGTTCTGGTTGATTTCTGGGCAGCATGGTGTGGCCCCTGCCGCATGGTAGCTCCCGTTTTAGATGAGATTGCTGCTGAAAATCCCTCCATCAAGGTAACCAAAGTCAACGTAGATGAGCAGCCTGAATTGGCAAGACAGTTTGGTATTATGAGCATCCCGACCCTCCTTGTTTTCAAGGATGGCAAGGTTGCCAATCAAGCGGTTGGCGCTCGCCCCAAGGCTTCAATTCTGTCGATGGTGAAATAATAGATTATATTTTAAAAAGTAAATTTTAAGGGACTGTGGCCAAACAGCTACAGTCCCTTAAATAGTTATAAATGTGTTGATTTGGATGTGTCGTTGTTATTAGTCAAGTAGCTCACCGGCCAGTTCATCCAACCAATCGCCTTCAAACAGTTCTATCATACCCCTATCAGAAGCGGCTGTAAGTTTAGGATTGACAGGGATGCGGGCAACTTTGTCAATGCCGAAAGCTTTTGCGGTTTCTTCGGGATTGCTTTCCCCAAAGGGGTAAAAGGTCTTGTCGCAATCAGGGCAGGTAAAGTAGCTCATGTTTTCAACAAGGGCAAGCACAGGTACATTCATTAACCCAGCCATTTTGACTGCCTTTTCAACAATCATGGAGACCAAATCCTGCGGGGTTGTGACTAAAATAACCCCATCAACCGGCAAGGACTGGAAAAGAGTTAAGGCAACATCGGCTGTTCCTGGAGGCATATCAACAAACATGACATCAATGTCGCCCCAAACAACGTCAGTCCAAAACTGCTTAACAGCTCCACCAATGATTGGACCGCGCCAAACAACAGGGTCGGTTTCGTTTTCAAGCAAAAGGTTCATGGACATGACTTCAATGCCTGTTTTGGTTTGAACGGGCAGTATGCCTTGGTGGTCTGCCATTGCCTTGGAATTTAACTGAAACATGCGGGGAATAGATGGGCCTATGATATCGCCATCTAAAACTGCGGTTTTAAGGCCTTTTCGTTGAGCAAGTACTGCAAGCAGGCTGGTTACAAGAGACTTACCCACGCCGCCTTTGCCGCTCATTACGGCATATACTTTTTTAATGTGACTGGAAGGGTTTGCAGGCACCTTTTCGACGCCTGCATTCCTTGAAGAACAGTTGTTTTGATTACACGAATCACATTGGTGATTACACGACTCGGACATTTTACACTTCCTTATTTTTCGATATAGGGGAGACTTGCGGCAGCTGCGGACTGACCAACCCTGCGGGTTTTTTCGTCCGGAATGTTCAGCTTAATTTGCTTTGCAAGCTCGGGGAATTCAGTATCTAGCACTTCCTGGGCCTTCTTGATAAGCAAGACGCCGCCTTCACCGGAGGTGACCCTGCCCATGATAAGGACATGCTCGATATGATAAAACAGGCTGTAATAGGCAATGGCATAGCCAAAGTTTACGCCGATGGTTTCATAGATTTTGGCGGCTTCGGGGTTGCCATTTTCCATTTCTTTTTGCACGACCTTAAGTTTTTCGGCGGGGGACAAGCTTTCGTCAAGCTCAATGCCGGCTCTGGGAGCCAGTTTGATAACGCCATCTTGAGAGAAGTACTTAACGCCGCAGCCATAGTCGCCTGACCACTCATCTACCATGGCATCGGGGTTGGCATCGATGGGAACAAAGGCCAGCTCATTGAGCCACCCCATGATGTGCATATTTTCATCCACATAGCCACCGGCTTCGCTGGTGCCCATGGCAATACCAAGCACGTTGCCAACTTCCATGCCGATGGCGCCGGCAAGGGCGGTAACGTCGCCGTCGTTGCAGACTACGAGTGGAACATCGCCAATCTCTTTGGCTACATTGGGATAGATGTATTTTACCTTGCTTTCATGAAGCTCCGGGGGAACTGCCAAGAAGAGGCTGGCTGCCATGGTTTTGTTATCAATATAAATACCGGCGCTGCTGACACCAATGGCATCAACCCTGGGCATATGGGAGGCGGCGGTTTTCATGGCCTCTAAAATGTGTTGATAATGATAGTCGGGATCTTCGGTAATTTTGGGGTGCCAGACAACTTCTTCAGAATAGACAGCTTCACCATCGATGACAGCACTTACCTTGCGGTCGCTTCCGCCGGCGTCAAAGCCGATACGGCAACCATCATAATGACGGCCAATATTGCTGGGCGATTCGATAGACTGGGCAATCTTTTCGGGATCTTCATAATAAAGCACTTCAAAGGGCTGTTCGTAAACCCTTTCCATGTAATGGAAATCAAAGTCGCGTGCGCCCCCATCACGGAAAGCATCGGCAACACGGTCGTAAATTGCTTTAGAACCGGCAATACGAACGCGGAAACCGCCATAGAGCCAAACCATACCCTTAACGACACGCTCAAAAAGGGTGGCGGTGCGATCATCTTCAACACCGTCTGGGAAAACTTCCATTTCCCAAGCAGTCCTGTAGCCGTGGCTGCGTTCGATTGAGCAGACAAAGCGGCTGGACTTGCCGTATTTTTTTACATCCTCGGCATAGTCACGAAGCATGACGGATAGAGGGGCAAACCCCGGGTCTAGAATGGCAGGTACTTTTAACACGGTGTCACTCTCCTATATTATATTTTAGTTCGCCGCGGACAAAGGTCTTATGGCAAACAAGATTTTCATCAAACAAGACAATATCGGCATCTTTACCGACTTCAAGCGAGCCTTTAGTGTCAGCTTCACCGATAACTGTAGCTGGATTTAAGGAAGCCGCTTGCACTGCCTTCCAAAGCGGAATGCCGGCATGATCGCGGTAGTTCTTAACAGCGTTGTTCAACCTTAAAACACTACCGGCGATGGTTCCGTCTTCCAGGCGACATTCGATACCCTTTACAAAGATGGGCTGACCGCCTAAGGTATATTCGCCATCGGGGAGACCGCCTGCACGGGTACAGTCGGTAATTAAGATTAGTTTTTCGTTTTTTACTCCATGCAGAAAAGCAAACAACCCAGTATGAATGTGGAAGGTATCAGCAATTAATTCGGTTGAAACATTGGTAGACAGCGCAGCCCCGACAACACCAGGATTGCGGTGGTTAAGGGCGGTCATGGCGTTAAACAAGTGGGTAACATGCTTGGCGCCTGCTTCAATGGCTTCCATCGCTTGTTCGTAGGTGGCGTTTGTATGGCCGATTGACACAACGATGTTGCTGTTGCTTGTTACATCTTTGATAAACTGAATGCCGCCTTCCATTTCAGGCGCCATGGTAATGATTTTAATAATATCTTGGTGGGGGAGAATGGCTTTGGAATTAGGTGGTAAAATATGTTCTTCCGCCTGTGCGCCTTTCCTGCTGGGATTAATGAATGGGCCTTCCGCGTGACAGCCAAGGATTTGGCTGCCGTCAAACTGCGTTTGGGCACTTTCAGTCTTTAACTTGCGTACGATGTTTAGAGCGGTTTCGATTTCTTCCCAAGAGACAGTCATAGTTGTTGGCAGGAAAGAAGTAACGCCGTTTGCAAGCAGAGCTTTTGCGATTTTACGCACGCCTTCTTCAGAGCCATCGGAAGCGTCTTCGCCAACATAGCCGTGGATATGTACATCCACAAGGCCGGGAGAAACATACTTTCCCTGGGCATCGATTACTTCCATGCCTTCCAAAGAAGCAGGGCTATCTACAATATCTGAAATTTTTTCGTCAAATAATAGAACTTTATGTTCAAGCTCACCTTGAGGAGTTAATATTTTTCCGTTAACAATTGCTTTCATACAGCAGTTTCCTTTCCGTATCATGCAGTACTATTATAGACATAATACCCAATCTTTTCAAGCAATATCTTACATATTGATGAAAGTTCGAGGAAAGAAAATTATTTCCGGAAAAGACTTGCTTTATTTAACCAAACCATGTATAATGGCTATCGTTGCTGATGTAGCTCAGTAGGTAGAGCGCATCCTTGGTAAGGATGAGGTCACCGGTTCGACTCCGGTCATCAGCTCCATTTTATTTGTCAAAATGGTTAAAGATTTAATTTGAAATTGGTTGTAAAATCATGGGGGCTGTAGCAAAACTAAACTGCTACAGCCCTTGATTTATGCAAATTATTGGGTTATTTTCCTGCGCTTGAAAGCCATAAATGCCAAGCTCATACCGGCAATACCCAGCAATGCCAAACAGCTCCATAGTGTAAGCTGGGCATCATCTCCCGTCTGCGGGATTTTTTCATTGATGATGGTGCCGCCGTTGCAGCAGCGGTCGGTAATACTAGCATACACACCCACGTTTTGATAACGCGTTTGATAACCGGGTATGGGTTTTTCTACAACGTAGCGGATAACTAAGTCACCAAACCAGGCTTGATATTGCCATTCTGTTTGGCTAACCACTTTTTTGTCAAACTGCTTGTGTGCGACATTGTCCATTTCGTCATACAGTGTCCATTCGATGCTGCTTTCCATTCCACCTTTCCATAGCTTGGTAAAGGTGAAGCTATTGCTGGGCACCGCTATATCTTCAAAGCTACCAGGCTTTGCTTTAACGGTAAAGGACGCTTGGGTTACTCCGTCTTCAAAGATAAAGCTCAGGTTATGTAGACCTGCACTTAGGGTATCCAGCCAGGATGGGTTCAGACGGATAATCAGGCTACCCTCCGCCTTTGTATAATTATTTTCCGGAACAGGGAACCCGTCTATCATTAACTGACGGAACAGGCCAAAGGTTTTATGGTCATCCACATTACGCTTGATGATCATCTTCAGAGGCGAGCCACTATTTCGAGTATAGGAAGAGGTAGAAGCAGTGGGTTGCATATCATCGGAAACAGGGAAATAGGCAACGTCGGAGGCCTGCACGGTCACTTCACAGGTAGCGGTCTTATCGCTATCTTCTGTAGTCACAGTAATCATGGCCGTACCGGGAGCAACTGCCCCTACCTTGCCACTATTATCCACGGTGGCAATGCTAGGCTTGTCACTGCTCCATGACACGTTCTTATTGGTAGCAGCACTCGGTTCAACGGTGGCAAACAGCGTTTCCGTGCCGCCTACGTTGAGAGTGGTGGCAGTCTTGTTTAGCTTAATACCAGTGACTGACACCGAGGCCGTCTGCACGGTCACCGTAATGGTTTCCGTGTCCGTTGTAGTATCAGAGTAAGTGACGGTGATGGTTACGATATGCTGGCCGGTAACAGTTGTATCAACAGGAGTTGAAGTAACAACTGTGTTTAATGGAAGCGCAGTAAGGTTGGTTACGCTGTCTTCTGGATTGAATGTTCCGTTATAGGGAATTGTTACGTTCTGAAAGGTTGGTTTATAAACTTGATTCATTGGTTGACTGTCAACCGTAACGATGACAGTTCCTCTATCCTCAGTTCCGTCAGGGTATTTTACGGTTATAGTTATAGTATGCGAGCCCACTTGGGTTGAGTAAACGGGTGTAGAAGTTACAGTCGTACCTGAAGGAAATGAATCAAAATAGGTTACGCTGTCACTGGGTATGAAATTACCGCCGTAGGGGATAGTCACATTCTTAAATTTTGGCTCATAGGCTTGATTATGTGGCTGATTGCTAACGGTAACGGTGATGGTACCCGTATCCTCTGTCCTGTCAGGGTACTTAACGGTTACGGTCACAGTTTGCGCTCCTACTTGGGTTGAGTTAATTGACGTAGAGGTAACAATTGTTCCGAGAGGAAGTGAATCAAAGTTGGTTACGCTATCTTCGGGGTTGAAAGTTCCCTTGTAAGGAATGATCACGTTTTGAAAGGTGGGTTCATAAACTTGATTCTGAGGCTGATTGCCAACTGTAACGGTGATTGTTCCAATGTCTGTTGTGGTATCAGGGTAAATGATGGTGATGGTCACAGTATGATGGCCGGAAACATTTGTATCGACCGATGTTGAGGCAACAACCGTATTTTGGGGAAGCGAAGTGAGGTTAATTATGCTGTCACTGGGATTGAAGGTGCCTCCATATGGAACAGTTATGTCTTGGAACGTGGGCGTATAGATCTGGTTCTGGGGTTGCGAACTGACGTTGACAGTAATGGTTCCCATGTCTGTAGTAGTATCAGGGTAAGTGACGGTAATCGTCACAATATGCTGACCGGAAACAGTTGTATCAACAGATGTTGAGGTAACAGCTGTATTTAATGGAAATGAATCAAAGTTAGTTACACTGTCTTCTGGATTAAATGTCCCGTTATAAGAAATATTTATGTCCTTGAAGGTTGGTTCATAAGCTTGGTTCTGTGGCTGATTTCTAACGGTAACGGTAATTGTTTCTGTATCCTCTGTCCCGTCAGGGTACTTAACGGTTATGGTCACAGACTGCGTTCCCTCTTGTGTTGGATTAATAGGCGTAGAGATAACGGTCGTTCCGGAGGGAAGGGAACCAAGGTTGGAAACACTGTCATCAGGATTAAACATTGCGTTGTAGGGAATGATCACATCATTGAAAGTTGGTTCATAGGCTTGGTTTTGTGGTTGCGCAGCGACGGTAACGGTAACTGCCCCCGTATCTTCCGTATCATCAGGGTATTTTACGGTTATCGCAACAGTCTGCGCACCCTCTTGTGTTGGGTTAATAGGCGTAGAGGTAATAGTCGTACCTGAAGGAAGCAAGCCAAGGTTGGTTACGCAGTCTCCAGGATTGAATATCCCGTTGTAGGGTATAGTTAAATTCTGGAAGCTTGGTTCATAGGCTTGGTTTAATGGTTGGGTGTCAATGGTAACGGTGATTGTGCCTATATCTTCCGAAGCATCAGGGTACTTAACGGTTACAGTTACGGTCTGCGCTCCCTCTTGCATTGGGTTAACAGACGTAGAGGTAACTGTCGTTCCGGAGGGAAGTGAACTAAGATTGGTCACGCTGTCATCAGGATTGAATGTTCCATTGAAGGAAATGGTTATATCCTGAAATGTAGGTTCATACTTATCAGCATCTGTTGGGGGCTTGGCCTCAACCGTAACAATGATGGTTCCCGTATCCTCTGTACTATCAGGATATTTAACGGTTATCGTCACAGTCTGTGTGCCCTCTTGGGTTGAGTCAACTGCCGTGGAGGTAACGGTTGTACCTGAAGGAAGTGAATCAAGGTTGGCTACGCTATCCTCTGGATTAAACGTTCCATTATAAGGAATGGTCACGTTCTGGAAAAGGGGTTCATTGGTTTGATTTTGTGGTTGGCTGCCAACAGTAACGGTAATGGTCTTTTTATCTTTTGTTTTATCAGGATAAGTAACGGTAATTTCTATCTGCTTAGATCCAGGGACTCTTGTGTCAACTGCAGGGGCTGTAACCTTAGTGTTAGAAGGCAGTTCTCCTAAATTGGTCACAGCGCTCTCAGAGTTAAATATGCCATTATAAGGAACAGATACGTTAGTATAAGTGGGCTCATAGGCTTGGTTTTGGGGCTTGGCTTCATAATAGAAATCGTACGTCTTTCCCCAAGGATCTGCTGGAATAGTTACGATACTGGTATATTCGGTATAATACTCGTTTGTAGTTGGATGGGGACCAATATCAACAGTACCGGCCGGCAAATCACCGGTTTTGGGATTAGGAGAAATACCTGGAACACGATTGGTTGTTGGACCACTTTTATCCCAAATATAATAATTTGCAGTATATGGATAGGTCGGAACCATTGAGATCGTTTGCGTTTTTACAGCGTTTCCCGTTGAAGCTGAAAGTGAAAAATAAACGGACTCGGATTTGAAGCGTTCCATCATTTCATCATAAGTAAAGGTTTTGAAGCCAGTCGCTGTAGCTGTGTCTGTAATGGTACTTGATCCTTGGAAATATTCATATTTTAAGATATATGTGTTATCTTTTTTCGCTTCTGTCGAACCGGGATGGTTAAGTGTCCACGAAATGCGAACCGTGTTGTTACTGTTATTCCAGATGGGATTTGATAAAGTACTTAACGCGTCATGAGGAATATTAAGGTCGTTTTCTGATGTTCCTTGTGGATTAGTTATTGCTATATGATAGGTGCGAATGGTTTGAGGAAGCGCATCATCATAAGTTTTTCTCCATCCCGCGTCACCCCAAAAAGCCGTACTGTAGTTTATATTATCAAACTCGATAGATACAGCGTTTTTGATTCCGTTAGTACGATTAGAGCGGTATATTCCCAAAGCGCCACGATCACCACCTGACTCTGGACGGAATTCGGGATCATTATGTAGAGTAAAAGCAAAACCGCCGTCCATATTCTCGTTGGAATTAGCATTATTCGGTGCGCTGAAATAAAAAATCCAGACATGATTTTTTTCAGCCAAGTTAACAGTTGATTTAGAGATAGCATATCCGATTTCTTCCTCTTCAACGCCTGTGAGCTGAATAGTATTTCCGAGCATCGAAGCTGCTTGCACACCACCGGTAGGTACATCCATTAGAGCATTCATACTTAAACCTGTGGTGTCAGACGGATAATAAACTGTTTCCAGGCCATTTTGCGCTATAGCCTCAATTGTTAAAAGCAGGTACATAAAAAGGAGCACAAGGTTCAGATAGGTAGAGAGAGAAAATCTCTTTTTATTCATTATTTGTATTCCTTCCTATATAGTGCACTAATCGCTTGGATTATAAAAAACCACCAAAATATAACCAATAGGCATTATGAATGAGTCGGATATTTTAGTCCATAGAAAAAACATGAAAAAAATTACATGTTTTTTCTATTATTCTAAGCAAACTATTTTACCACTCAATTCCTTTTCGGGCGCTGATGCCGTCTTCAAAGGGATGCTTTCTTGCTTCAATGATACTTACATAGTTGGCTTTTTCAAATAAATCTTCTCCTGCGCCTCTGCCGGTTACGACAGTGTCACCGTGTTTGAGTGCGGCATCGATTAGACGGAAGCCATCAACTTTTGGCACAAGATAGAATGACATAGCGGTGGCCAGCTCGTCAAGCACGATTAAGGCGGGCTTTAGTTCTTCGATTTTTATAATCATTTGATCAATGGCTAGCTGCATCTCTTTAGCCGCTTGCTCCTTTTCCTCCTCATCCATTTGAAAGGTGAATTTGTTTTGGGCAGGAGCAGGGTAGATGGTTGCCCCAAGCTTTCTAAGGCTTGTTAATTCTCCGGAAGTGCCTGGTTTCATAAACTGGATAATAATGACGGTTTTGTCATGCCCAAGCATTCGGCAAGCAAGCCCCATAGCTGCGGTGGATTTTCCTTTTCCTTCTCCTGTGTAAACGTGTAGCAGATTCATAAATGCCTCCTTATTTGATTTTGATAGCGATGCCGCATACAACCCGGTACACGGCTTTTGAGTGTTTTTGTAAAGCGCAGCAGGCTTTACCAATTTCTTCACGCAAAAGCCTGTCTTTTCGATCAAGGGGGACAATACCACACCCTACTTCGTCACATAAAATAATAGCATTTGGGTTTTTCTCAATTAAACGCGAGATAAATTCATCAACACTTTGGTTATCATCCAAAAGATTTGCTATGATTTTTTCCAAGTGACTGACTGCGGGTAATGATAAAGCTTGTTCTGCAGTTGCCTCCCGCGGATCAATACCACATATGTCTTTTGCTGCTTCAATTTTTCCTGATGCCCGTCCGCCAACAAATAATATCATGCTAAATACCTCATTAATATCATAACAGAAAAAGCCCAAATAAGCTCAAGTACCTGCAAGCTGTAACCAGCTAAATCGCCTGTAATACCACCAAAGTGTACAATCATTTTTTGTCGTAAGATTAGAGCTGCTGAACAGACACTCAAAAAACCAAGCAGCACTGTTAAAAAACCAAAGCGAAAGGAAAATAGAAAGACAAGACCTAAGGCAATTGTGGCAGAAGCAATATTAGCTGCTTTTTGTTGTGTTGATTGCATGGTATAAAGCATTCCAGAATTACGGGCATTCGGTGTAAAAAGGGTAAGTAAAACGATGAGGGAACGGCTAACAACAAACCCTATAGCAAAAAGTGGAAGGCTTGCTTGTGATATTGTGCTGTAGAAACCCAGCTGCAATAAAAAATATAAAGCAACATGAATAACCGCAAATGCTCCCACATGTGGGTCTTTTAAAATCTCCAACCTTCTCTCCTTGTTTTGGTAAGAGGCCAGTGCATCGGCGACATCCAAAAAGCCATCAAGATGAATACCGCCGGTCAACAGAATCGGTACACAGCAGAGCATTGCGGTCTGAAATATTAAACCCAGGGGTCGGGCCAGTTCATAGATCAACACAAAAGCAAAGGCTAAGACAAGACCTATCAACGGAAAAAAGGGGAGAGGATCAAGCTTATCCTGTTCATCCCATGCCACCTTGGGCATAGGAATGCGTGTGTATGTGGAAAAAGCAAGAACAAGAGACATCATGAACGATTTCATATCGGCAAAACCCCTTTTACTGCAAGTGGAATACCTGCGACCACTTCAACAACACAATCACTGTCTTTGGCAATAGAGCGGTTCAATTGTCCTAAGGCTTCAATGTAATTATCTGTTTCATCTGCGTACTTGAGCACGCAGGACCCCACTTCATTGGTAACGATAACAAGGTTTTGAGCTGATTGTGATAGTCTTTTTACTTCGTTTTTGGCACCATTAATCCCATCCCCACCAAACATATGGTTGGCTAAAAGATTGGGGACATCTTCAAGTAATACCGTGTCTTTAGCAAAAGTCAGCGGGAAATACAGAGGACATTCATGCACAATAAAGTTTTTTCCCTTGCGATATTCTTGATGGCGTTTGACAATAGTTTCTTCTTCTTTGGAAAAAACCCGCATGGTTGCAATGTAATGTGCCGGGGTGTTTTTTATTAGATGTGTTACAAGCTTCTCTGCGTAGCTGCTTTTTCCGCTTTTACTGCCACCGGTAATTAAAACAATCATAGCTGTTTATTAAACTCCTCATAAGCAGGCATTTTTAGCTGGTCAAATGTTGCTCCTTTATGATAAACAGAAAGAGCCATATCCATTAGAGGAAATAAGGCTACGGCGCCTGTTCCTTCGCCTAACGATAAATCTGCACAGATACAAGGAGATAAGTTAAGGGCATCCAGTAAGTACTTACACGCAGGCTCTTTGCCCAGGTGTGAAGCGATCATGTATTGCCTGCTGGCAGGAGAAATGAGGGTGGCTGTATAAGCTGCGACCAAGGAAATAACACCATCAATAATAATGGGCAAACCATATTTTTCGGCTCCGAGATATAAACCAACCATGCCAGCGATATCAAAACCGCCAAGCCTTTGAAGGATATCTTTGGGATTATTTAAGCAAGGCTGATGAAATTCTATCGCTTGTTGAATCACTTCAATCTTGTGTTGGTACATTTTATCGTTTAGTCCAGCGCCTCTGCCGGTTAGCTTTTCGGGGGACAAATTCAATAAAACAGAAGCCATGGCGCTGGAAGTGGTTGTATTACCAATACCCATTTCACCGGTACAGATGATAGAAAAACCGTCTTTTTTTGCTTTTTGTGTGAGAGAAATTCCCACGCTGATGGCCTTTTCCATTTGTTCAGGTGACATGGCAGGGAATTTTAAAAAGTTTTTTGTTCCTCTGGCTACCTTTTGATTTAGAACAAGCGGATGTGTCGCATCATATAGCATGCCGATGTCTACAACCTGTGTATTACACGCTGTCACCTTGCAAAAGGCACTTACGTTGCCTGTGCCGCATGCAATGCTATCTGCTACTTTTGCTGTAACTTCACTGCCGGTCTGAGAGATTCCTTCTTCAACCACACCATTGTCAGCACACAGGACAATAAGTAAGCGTCGATTTATTTGAACGTCAACGGTTCCTAAAATGGCTCCTATTTGGGCAACAATGGACTCTAGTTTTCCAAGGCTTCCAATAGGTTTTCCAACGCAATTCCAGCGAGCAAGTATTTGATTATATATATCAGGTGAATACATGCCTACCTCACATATTTATGCTGCTCTAAGATAAAGGCTTCATGTTGTAAACGTGATTGCGTAATATATTCATAGACCAAATATTTGGGATTTACTCTTTGAACCAAGGGCGCAATCCCATTATGTAAAAAAGGTTGGTGTTTATCAATTTGCATCACTTGCTTGTAGGAAGCGTAGAGCTTGTCCCGATAGGAACCTTTTAGTAAAATATTGTTATCAATCATACGTTTGACAAAAGGACCGCTTACGGTTTGATGCAAGTGAATACCTTTAACAAGCGATAACACTTCCTGCTGCTTATCAAGACATAGGTTCAAATATTCAACACCCTCATCTAAAGTGGCTAGGCTGGTATTGGTATGTAATAGATGTCCCATATCCAACATGATACCTTTGTTCAGATGGTTAATACCATTAAGTAAATGGATGGTTTCCTGAATATTTGTAAAGTTAAACCCAGACCACCATAAATTTTCAACCAAGAAATCGATATTAGGATTTAAGTAGGAAATAAATTCGTCAATCCATTCAAGGAAGCAATCAATTACTTCCTGATTACTGTAGTGAAAGCGATAACTAACCGTTTCCTTAATCGACACTTCGCTTACATGAAACACCACATATTGGGGATTGATTGAATTGACCCGATCAATGACGGCTATGGTGTTTTTAATTAACTCAGATTTGTCACAGGCATTGTAATGTTTGTGGGCAGTTTCAAGGTCTCCAAATTCTTCAAGGATGCGCTCCTCATCGTTCAACCAAAAAGGAACAACGGAAGAAAAGTAAGGAAGGTGTACACCAAGAACCTGAGAATTTGAAATAGGTTCAATTGTATCATCAGAGAACAGCAATACTTCAAAGCCATCAAGCTGTGTAGTATCTAAAAATAGTTGCACATCTTCTGCGCATTTATAGCACTGCAAATCAATGGTTGCATTAGAAACATTGGTCAGATAATACATATTTCCTCCTGCTAACAAGTATACCATTTTACTTGACCAAACCTCAAGGATTGGTGACAAGTTCATTTTCACATGATATAATGAATAAAAAAGTGAAGGAAGTATTACATGAAGTGCCCTTTTTGCAATTTTGAAGATAGCAGAGTGATGGATTCCAGACCGACAGAGGATGGAACAAGCATTCGCCGCCGCCGTGAGTGTATTCAGTGTAGTAAGCGCTTTACTACTTATGAAAAAATTGAACATATGCCGCTCTTGGTCATCAAAAAAGACCAGTCGCGTGAAACCTTTAACTCCGGAAAACTATATGATGGGATTATTAGGGCCTGTCACAAGCGACCGGTACCGGCATCGGAAGTGGAAAAAATCGTATCCGAAATCGAACAGTATGCATATAATGCAATGAGTCAAGAAATAAGTACAAAGCAAATTGGTGAAATGGTTATGGAGCGTTTGAAAGTTTTAGATGAGGTCGCTTATATCCGCTTTGCCTCTGTTTATCGGCAATTTACGGATATTCCAACCTTTATGAAAGAATTGAATGATTTAGTCAAGGAATCGGGACGAACCAAGTAAATCATAACATAAAAAACAACAGGCTATGTGCGGCCTGTTGTTTTTATATAGCTAGGTTTTAGTTTTTCTTTAGTGTGCTGCGAATGCGTGCGTAAACATCCATATAGTCACTGTTGTACCAAGCAGGGCAGGAGATATGAAGGGTCAGCAGCTTTCCATCGACCAAGGCGGTGTGAACACGGCCGCGTACGATGGTTCCATCATAGAGAACACCGCGGTAATTGCCGTAATACCCAGGTTTATCAAGCAGGGTACGGGTATTTGTTGTTGTAATTTCCCACTGCGTATAGTTGATTGCACCAAGGTCTTTAAGCTTTGCACTTAGTTCTTGCTTTGCATCCTGTGATTTAAAGTTGTTGGCAACAGGTGTTAAACTTAGTGTAATTTGAACTTGATAGTTGTCCTTCATACTGGTAATGGGTTCGCGCAGAATATAGGTATTGGGCTGTGATTCATCAATCTCATACCCAGCAACCGATTCAAAGCTTAAACCCAAGGTTGTGGATGTGTACTTGGCATAAGTAAAAGCAAGTGGCGGACGCGGAGTTGGGGTGGGTAAGTCTACCGGATCAATAGGAATGGCGGTGCCACCCGCATGCGCTACAATCTCCGGCTGCTGGTACTGGTTAGAAATCAGGGCTTCCGGATCCTCTTCAGAAGCGGGATCGTAGCCTTCCGGAAGCTGATTTTCTAGAGACGGTTGTACGGTAGTGGTTGCTTCAGGAACCTCCATGGCAGGCGCTTGGGTAATCGTTTCAATAGGGGCGGGGGTAATAGTGCCCGCCTGTTTTTGGCAGCCTGCTAGCAGGAGACAAGTAAGCCCGGCTAAGGCGATCAGGACAAAGCGTTTCATGATCTTACCTCCAGATGCAAAATTTCAGAATTCTGTAATGAATTGTAACAATAATTTCTTTCTTCGTCAAGTCTCATCTTCTTCAAAGACAGGGCGGTAGAGGCTGCGGTTACCAAGGAAGGCCTTTCGTTCACTAAAAGAGCCGGGGGTCAGTTGGTTGGTGATCGTTTCAAACTCGTTCATGCGAGCATCCAGATTATCGATAAAGTAGAGCATCTCCGCTTCTGCAAACATGGGCATACGCAGGCTTCCATGCTCAAGTAAACCGTGATGGCTAACCATCATGTGTTGCAGCAGCATAAACATCTCATCATCTTCAGGAATACCTGCTTTTTCTGCAGCCTTTCCAAGCATAGAAAAGCCCCGTAAAAGGTGCCCGAAAAGCAAGCCATCTTTGGTATAGCCAAGTGGCGCGCCTGTCGTGTCGCTAGCGAGTTCAATAGTTTTTCCCAAATCATGCACAATCACTCCGGAAAGCAGAAGATCTCGATTAATATGGGGGTAGCAAGCCGCAAGCGAATCAGCCACCTTTAACATGCTGGTAATATGATGGAGCAAACCTCCATGCGTAACGTGGTGCATCATTTGGGCTGCGGGATAGTAATAAAGTTTATCACGCACACTGTCTACAACCAAGGAAACAATTTTGTTGAGTGTTTCATTTTTAATGCTTGCAATTATCTCATCCAAGTATTCAAACATCTTTTCAGAACTTTCAGGTGAAGTTGGAACCAGCTGGGAAAGATCATAATTGTCATTTTCATCCGTCACACGAAAACTGGTAACGCGCAGCTGAAGGTTGCCCTTAAATTCTGTTACATTGGAAGAAGCGATTTTTAAAATGGAGCCCTGCGGCGGCAATTCAAGCAGGCCGGCATCCCACACTTTTGCGTTGATTGCTCCCGTTTTATCCGATAAGGTTAAGTTAAAGTAGGTTTTTCCGTTTTTATCTTTTAATTCATCGGATTTTAGCACCCGAAGAAAACCTGAAAACCCATCGTCTTTTTGTAAATCCATTACGTCGGCTGTGTTCATATTGTTATTCATGTCCAATATCCTCAAATAAAGTGTATTCATCGTGCCAATATAGTTTGATGGTGTCTAAGGGACCGTTGCGCTGCTTGGCAACGATCACTTCCGCCAGATTGGCCCCCTCTTCAAGCTCTTCGTAGTATCCTTGGCGATGCAAGAACATGACCACGTCAGCGTCCTGTTCTATAGAGCCAGAATCGCGCAAATCAGAAAGCATGGGGCGCTTATCAGCGCGCTGTACGTTAGCACGGGACAGCTGTGCGCAAGCGATAATAGGCACCTTTAGTTCCAAAGCAATGCTTTTGAGCCTACGTGATATCTCGCTTACTTCCTGCTGTCTGTTTTCTGGTCTGCCATCTGTGCTCATTAACTGTAGATAGTCAATGATTACAAGGTCAAGGTTCTTATCCATCATCAACCTGCGGCAACGACTGCGAAGCTGGGTAGGGGTAAGGCTGGCGGTATCATCCAAATAAAGAGGAGCTTGTGCAAGCGGGGCCAAAGTCATCGCGAGCTTTTCCCACTCCTTGGGCTGCAAAACACCTTGCCGCACTCGCTGCATATTGATCCTTCCCTCACAGCAAAGAACACGCATGGCAATTTGCTCATTGGGCATTTCCAAGCTGAATACGGCAACAGAATAACCTTTTAAGGACGCATGAGCTGCAATATTAATGGCAAAGCTGGTTTTACCCATGCTGGGGCGAGCACCAACCAAGACTAGTTCACCACCATGAAGGCCGGTCAGCAAATCATCCAGCCTGGAAAACCCGGTGGGAACGCCGGCGATTTTACCTTTATTTCGCGCTAACTCTTCCATATGCGCGTAGGTTCCTTTCAGAACCTCGCTGATATGTTTAAGCTGCTGGCTTCCGGTACGCTTCATAACGATGTCAAATATCAGTTTTTCGGCCTGCATGAGGGTATTTTCAAGCGTATCTTCCTGCTGATAGCAGGTTTGGCTGATGGTTTGTGAAGCGTGAATAAGCTTTCTTAAGGTGGATTTTTCAATCACAATATCCACATAATGCCTTGTGTTGGCGAGGGTGGGCACAGATTGCATCAAATCAACCAGATATATGTTACCACCTACGGTTTCCAGGTGGGTTTGCCTGATTAATTCTTCTCTGATAGTGATTAAGTCCACAGCTCTGCCTTGAGCACAGAGGTCACGCATGGCCTTAAAAATTGTCGCATGGGCCGGTTGATAGAAGTCATCATCTCTTAAAAGTTCCAATGCTTCCGAAAGAGCAGCACCGCTTTGCAGGCAGGCGCCCAAAACAGAACGCTCTGCTTCCGTACTATGCGGGGGCAGTAAATAGCGTTCCTGTTCTTGTGGCAAAACTCCTTTGCCGATGATGGATTCGCTCATTTTTATTTTGCAACAACCTTTAATTGAATCTGGGCGGTTACACCAGGATATAAGCGTAAAGTCGCCTCACTTGTACCAACGTTTCGAATTGCTTCTTTTAACTCAATTTTGCGTCTGTCAATTGCGTGGCCAAGCTGCTTTTCAATAGCATCTGCTACCTCTTGTGTGGTAACGCTGCCGTAAAGGCGGCCTTTCTCACCGGCTTTTACTTCAAGGGTAACAACCTTGCCTTTAAAGGAAGAAGCTAAGTCTTCCGCTTCTTTTAGACGCTGTGCTTCTTCCCGGGCTTCCGCGGCGTTGCGGCGCTCAATCTCTTTAATAGCGCCCTCACTTGCTTCTCTTGCTAATTTTCTTGGAAACAAGAAGTTCCTGGCATATCCATCACTTACATTTACAAGCTGATTTTTTTTTCCGGTACCCGGAACATCAGCAGTTAAAATTACTTTCATGATAACAAATCCTCCTTATTGTTCAATGCCTGTGTCGCTAAAACTTTGTATTTCAGATTAGATACCCAATCGGTAAAGCCGATGATGCCTATTAAGGGTGTGAAGATAAAATAAGCTAAAAGCAGGAAGACAAATCGAAGGTTTTTAGAGCGCATTTTTCTTGTTACAAGGGCTAAAAAACTAAGTCCCAAAACAGTAAATACAGTGAGAATTGCTTGATTCAAATAAGCAAGGGTATAACCCAGGCTGCCTTCACCCATAAGACCCAAAAGATATACAAGTACAACGACCCACCAGAACTTTCTGGATTCAGGCAGGGGCTGCCAGCGGGAAAAAGGGACTGACTGCGGTAATATATAGCCTGTCTTTGAATAAGATTGGGCAAATGCCAGTCCGGCACTTGATAATAAAATATTATAACTGATTAACATCGTTGGAAGCAACAAAGATAGGTACTGTGTAATGATGCTTTGCATTTGCATTAATAGTTCCGAACGCGCAGCCTGTGTCAAGACAATTCCTTGAACACCCTCAACAAAGATGGGAGCTCCATCCAGCAGTCCTTCCTGTGAGAGAAAACCGTTGCTTAAAAGGAGATACAATACTTCATCCAAGTAAGAAATACCTTGCATTTTTTCGACTGCATAGATACCGGCTAAGTCAAAAGCTTGAACACCCCAAATGGAACGGATAATCAGGGTGAAAACCAGTAGGGTTGTCCCATAGGTTACCACACTGAAAAACATGGATTTTAACAGCGATACTTCCTTTTGCACGCATAGCCATACACAAATGCTGATGGGCAATAGGTATATTATTGCAACAAGACCATATAAGGCGTTCGTTGTTTTACAAAAAGCAGCAAAGATGATGGCAAGTGCCACAGGTGCCCATAGCTTCTGTTGGTCAAATGCCAGCCATACAAATAAGGGAGGCATAATAAACAGCGTCATCAGCAGCAAATACATCCAGGATAAGGGTAGCATTGCTGTAAATGTCACTACAATTAATACCCAAACAAAGGCAGGATGGATGAAAAATCGCCCTTTTAGTTGTTGCATGCACACCTCCTCTGTTCATTGTATTGTTTTAAAAGGTATTCTGTCAATTCTGAGTGATAATATCTTCAACAGTATTATCAAGCACGGCATCTAAAACGTAAAGTTTGCCTCTGTCTTTTAACGCTTGGATCGTTACTTCCATGCTGGAAAAAGTAGTCATTTTTCCGTTATGTTCAACAGCTGTAAAGAAACCGGCATCGCTTATTTCAATAGCACCCGCCAGTTTTCTGCCGTTGCCACCGTTTTTATTAAAGGTGAATGCACGAATACCTTTGCCGCCTCTTCTCTGGGCATCCAGGGTGGCCCCTGCAATGCGCTTGGCAAAGCCGCGGTCGCTCATCAACAATAGCTTTTCTTCACCCATCATTAATCCGCAGTTAAGTACCTCGTCATCGGAAGCAAGGCGCATGCCGATAACCCCACGCGTCGCTCTGCCGGTTACGGGGACTTCGGATAAATTAAAGCGAATAAGCATGGCGTTTTGGCTAATCATCCAACAATCAGCGTTAGGCTGGGCAGTGAATACGGTAAGCAGTTCATCATTCTCACCCAGTTTAATGGCGATGAATTTTGAACGCCTTAGCTCGTACTCTTGTGCGGCAGTACTTTTAATATAGCCCTTTTTGGTCACGAATATAAGCTCGTCAAAGGGGAGGGCTTCAACGGTATTCACATCAAATGCCGAAACAACGGTTTCATTTTCCTGCAAACCAACCAGAACACCTGCGAGCGATATTCCCCGATCCTTTGCCCGTGTGCTTTCTTGAAGTTGACCTACTTCCAACCGGAAACAATTGCCTTGTGAAGTAAACAGCCATAATGTACGGTCGGTCATGGTTCGGAAAGTAAACAAGGGAATGTCATCCGGAGTTTCTGGAGCTTCCAAACGTTCAAAGTTTCGGAGACTTAAGCGAATGATGCGTTGCCCGCGGTTAATCGATATTACGGCATGTTCGGGAACAGGCGTTTCATGTTCCTCAACTTTAGCTTTTAATTCTTTATCTTCTTTAATAATCAGTGTACGTCTATCATCACCATGTTTTTGGGCAATTTCGTTTAATTCCTCTTTGATGACGGCAAGCAGCTTGCTTTCGCTCTTCAAAATGCTTTTTAATCGCTTAATGGTTTTAAGGATTTCCTCATATTCTCTTCGCAACTCCAGGATTTCTAAGTTGGTTAAACGCTGCAGTCTCAAATCCAGAATGGCTTGTGCCTGAATTTCGGTTAAGGCAAAACGTTCGCATAGACGGGTTCTTGCTTCTTTTCCGTTTTTAGACGCGCGAATGAGAGCAATGGTTTCGTCTAGGGCATCAACAGCAATCATCAAACCTTGGAGGATGTGCTCTCTTGCTTCCGCGGCGTTAAGGTCATATCGGGTACGATTGAGGACTACCTCTTTTTGGTGGTTGATATAAGAACTTAGGACTGGCTTTAACCCAAGTTGTTTGGGCTTGCCCTCGGCTATAACCACCATATTTACGCCGAAAGTCACCTGTAAGTCGGAGTACTTATAAAGAACACCCAAAATAACTTCCGGATCAACATCCCTTTTCAGCTCAATAACGGCCCGCATACCGGTACGGTCGCTTTCGTCACGAATATCGGAGATGCCGTTCAATATGTCTTTTTTGTCTTGGGAAAGCTTTAAAATTTTTTCAAGCAGCTGCGCTTTGTTGACCTGATAAGGCAGTTCGGTAATGCACAGCAGATGTTTGCCGCCTTTTGCGGGTTCGATATGTACTTTTCCGCGGACAGTAAGTTTGGCCCGGCCCGTTTCATAGGCTTCACGAATTTCTGGTGTGTCAATCAAAAATCCGCCTGTTGGAAAGTCTGGAGCGGGGATGAATTCCATTAACTCGTCAAGTGTAGCTTCGGGGTTGTCGATTAAGTAATTGGTTGCTTGAATGGTTTCTCTCAGGTTATGGGGCGGAATATTGGTGGCCAGCCCGACAGCTATACCGGAAGCCCCGTTTACAAGAAGGTTTGGGTAGCGTGCCGGTAAAACATCAGGCTCCTTTAAAGTATCATCAAAGTTTAAGCGGAAAGGAACGGTGTCTTTTTGGATGTCCCTGAGCATTTCAAGGGCCAGGGGAGTCATTCTGGCTTCGGTATAGCGCATAGCAGCGGCGGTGTCGCCGTCTATGGAACCGAAGTTGCCGTGCCCGTCCACCAATGTTTCTCGCATGGAAAAAGGCTGGGCTAAACGAACCAACGCATCATAAACGGAGCTGTCTCCGTGCGGATGATATTTACCCAAGCAATCACCGACGATACGGGCGCACTTACGGTGAGGTTTTTCAGGAGACAGCCCTAGCTCCATCATTGTATATAAGATTCGGCGTTGAACGGGCTTTAATCCATCCTCTACCCGAGGAATGGCTCTTTCCAGGATAACATGCTCGGCATAAGGCATCATGCTGTTGTGCAGCACTTCTTCCAAGGTTCCGGATAGGATTTGCGGCTCAAAGTGTTGCTGTATGGTTTTCTTTTTCGCCATGTTTAAGCCTCCTTTTATGATGGGATAACGAAGTTATCGGGTCGGTAGAAATCAGCGTGCCTGCTGATGTAATCACGTCGTGGATCAACCTTATCTCCCATCAGGATAGATATCAGCCGATCTTCCTGGGCCGCGTCACTCAACTCAACACGCATCAACTTACGGGTGGCAGGATTCATCGTCGTTTCCCAGAGTTGTTCGGGGTTCATTTCACCAAGACCCTTATATCGCTGAATGGTATAGTTTTTACCCTTAGGGATGACTTGCTCCAGTTCTTTGTCATTATAGGCATAGATTTCCTTATCGCCATATTTGACCAAATAGAGGGGAGGCATGCCGATATAAACATGGCCCTCTGCGATCAACTCACGCATGTAGCGATAGAAAAATGTCAAAAGAATAGCGCGGATGTGAGCACCGTCCTGGTCCGCGTCGGATAGAATAATGACTTTATCGTATTTTAAATCGTCAAGGCTAAATGACTCGTCAATGTTGGTGCCAAGGGCAGTGATAATGCTGCGAAACTCCTCATTGGCAAGTACCTGGTCAATGCGTTTCTTTTCAACATTCAATGGTTTTCCGCGCAAAGGCAGGATGGCCTGGAACCTGCGATCACGTCCTTGTTTGGCGCTACCGCCTGCGCTGTCGCCTTCAACAATAAACAATTCATTTTCTTTTGGGTTACGGCCTGTGGCACTGGACAACTTACCTACCAAGGGAGCCGCTTCCAAATCGTTCTTCGCTCTTTCAACATCCCGTGCTTTTCTGGCAGCCTCCCGAACCTTAGATGCCTTGATTGCTTTTAAAACAATGTTGTTAGCAGTATCGGCATTATTGAGGTTTTCCAGGTAAGTACCCAAAGTTTCCATGATAATGCTTTCAACAATGGAACGCACTTCCGTGTTGCCAAGCTTGCCCTTGGTTTGGCCCTCAAACTGAGGGCTTTTTACCTTGACGGTTAAAACTGCTGTCATTCCTTCACGATAATCTTCGCCGGCCAGGTTATTGTCTTTTTCTTTCAGATGCCCGTTGCGCCTGGCGTATTCATTCAGGGTTTTTGTGACAGCGGAACGAAAACCTATTTCATGTGTTCCGCCTTCTGGAGTAGGAATACTATTTACATACGAGTATACAGACTCCGCATAGGCATCAGTATATTGGATTGCCACTTCACATACTACGGTATCTTTTGTTCCCGACAAATATATCGGACTTTCGTTGAGGGCAGTTTTATCTTCGTTGAGCACCTTGACATAGTCAACAATGCCGCCTTCATATATAAATTCCACATCGGATTCGTCGGACTTTTCGTTGGAGAATATTATTTTTGTGCCTTTATTTAAATAAGCCAATTCGCGTAGGCGGCGGGCTACAATTTCCGGATTGAAGGTAATATCGTCAAAAACTTCTTCATCAGGAAGAAAGCGCACAAACGAGCCACGTTTACGTGTGTTTCCTACTTTTGTTAATGGGGTGGTGGGAACACCTGAGTGAATTTTATCTTCTTTTTTATCATAGACGGCTTCAAAACGCATTTGCCAATGTTCCCAGTCACGGTAGCTTTCTACCTGCATCCACTTAGAAAGGGCGTTTACAACGGAGGCGCCAACGCCGTGCAATCCGCCGGAATACTCATAGTTTTGGTGACCGAATTTACCGCCTGCATGCAGGTGGGTAAAAATTACTTGTAGACCTGGTATTCCCAATGTTGGGTGAGGATCAACTGGTAAGCCCCGGCCATTGTCCCATACACTTGCGGAACCATCTTTATGTAGGGTAATGATGATTTCATCACAAAAACCGCTGGCGGCTTCATCAATGGCGTTGTCCACAATTTCCCAAAGCAAATGGTGCAAACCTCTTTGTCCGGTGGTTCCGATATACATGCCGGGGCGCATACGAACAGCATCCAGTCCCTCCAGCACCTGTATGTTTTTAGATGTATAAGTTTCTTGCGTCATCATTTACTCCTTACCTGTTGTATCAAGCACGGACTTTGACCTTTCGTCAATCAGCTGCTTGGTATATAAGTTCCAATAGAAACTTCGTTTGTTCATTAACTCTTCGTGTGTTCCAACTTCCACAATCTGTCCTTTGTCAATCACGATAATACGTGAGGCATGGCGGACCGTGCTTAGTCTGTGGGCGATAACAAAGCTGGTTCGGTTTTGAAGAACTGTTTCAATAGCGTTTTGAATGGCAAGCTCCGTCTTGGCATCAACTGAAGATGTGGCTTCGTCCAGTACCAAAAGGGCAGGATTATGTAGAATGGCACGGGCAAATGAAATAAGTTGTCTTTCACCTGTAGATAGTTTGCTGCCGCCCTCGCCAACATCTGCATCATACCCACCATCCAGCTTTTGAATGAAGGGATGCGCGTTAACAAGCTTCGCTGCTGCGACAATTTCCTCCATGCTTGCATCGGGGTTAGCATAAGCGATGTTTTCTTTAATGGTACCTGAAAACAAATGAGGTTCCTGTAAAACATAGCCAAGATTACTTTGAAGCCACAACTGACTGCGCTGCCTGTAGTCAACGCCATCAATTAGTATACTACCTTTTGTGGGTTCATAAAACCTGCATAAAAGATTAACCAAAGTGCTTTTTCCCGCGCCCGTGGGACCTACGATGGCTATATTTTCCCCGGCTTTTACGTGAAGCGAAAAGTTACTCAACACTTCATCCCCGCCCTGATAGTGGAAAGATATGTTTGCAAAATCAACATCTCCATGAATGGGTGGCCAGTTTTCTTTCTTAGGATTGAAAAAACCACCAAATGTTTCGATTACTTCCTGTGTATCATTTATTTCAGCTTTAGTATCTATCAGACCTATAACTCGTTCGGCTGAGGCTTGCATTCTTTGTAATTCAGATAATGCACCGGCAATTTGATGCATGGGTTCAAACATACTAATTACATAATTGATGTAGGCGTTTAAAAAACCAACTGTCATAAAACCCGCGACAACCTGATAGGAACCTTTAACCAAAGCAAAAGAACAAGCGATAGAGCTAATAGAGATAACAACAGGCAAGTATATGGCAGAAAGCTTTGCGGAGCGTAAAGACTTGCGCTTGATGTCACTGGAAACCTGATGAAAGCGATCAATAGTATCTTCTTCCAGCACCAAAGATTTAATAGTTTTTGCTCCCATAATGCTTTCGTTAAACGCATGGGACACCTTGCTGTTTGCCTTTCGAACTTCACGCTGCTGGGCTAAAATCTTACGCTGAAAATATACCGATACCGCAGCCAATACAGGAAGTGAAAGCATAATCTGCAAGGTTAGCTTCATATTTATCATAAACATCGAAACCAGGGCAGCGACCAAATATACCATAGCCCAAACAATATCCACCAAAATCCAGCCAAAAGCCACCCCGAGCTGGCTGCAATCGCCTGTCATCCTGCTCATAAGATAGCCGACAGGAACATGATCATAAAAGGAAAGAGACAAGGTTTGTAAACGCTCAAATCCAGCTTGACGAATCTTATAAGACATGCCGTATTCTATTTTGCTTGCATGATAAATGAATAGATACACAGAGATGATTTGGAATATCAAAATAAGTCCGTACATGATAACAAAGGTGTCCAATCCGGCAATTGTGCGGGGAAGAACAAAGTGGTCAATCGCGTATCGGGTCATGAGGGGGATCAATACGTCGGTAAGCGCCAAAAATGACATCGAAACAATGACCAGTATAAAATCTTTGCGAAAAAAGCGCCCGAATGAAAAAAGCTTTTTCCAGACTGCAAAGCTAATATGCGTTGGATATTCGTACTCGTCAAATTTGATGGCCGACATACTCTTCTCCGCTTCCAATTTGGATTTCGTACACTTGTTGATATAATCCGGGCTGTTTAATTAGCTGTTCGTGGGTACCTTCTTGCACTATTTTGCCATCCTGTAAAACAATGATATGGTCCGCAGTCATCAAAGAAGTGATGCGATGGCTGATGATAATCGTTGTTATTTCCTTAGACCGACGGTCTAGAGATGAGCGGATGGCGGCTTCGGTTTCGCTATCGACTGCCGATAAGGAATCGTCAAAAATAAGCACATCATTGTCTTTTAATAGGGTACGGGCAATGGACAGTCGCTGTCTTTGACCGCCGGATAGCGTTACGCCTCTTTCGCCGACCAAAGTGTCATACCCATTGGTGCTGTTTTCAATAAAATCTTTGGCTTGTACGTCTTCAACAGCGCTAATGACGTGCTGCCTGTCGCTATTGCTGGCGGCGATGGTCACATTATCATAAATGGTGCGGTTAAAAAGGAAAGATTCTTGCAAAACCAGGCCTATACGGTTTCTTAACCACTGACTATCCATGTCCTGTAGATCCACTCCGCCGATGGTGATTTTACCTTCAGTAGGGGAGTATAGGCGTTGAAGCAAGTGTACAAGCGAACTTTTTCCGGAGCCTGTATTGCCCAGTATTCCAAACGTTTCTCCCGACTTGACGCTGAAAGAGACCCCGTCTAACACTTTGCGTTTTTGGTCATACGACAGTGAAACATTGTGGAATTCAATATCCTTATTGATTGGAGGACGAAGCGCATTTTGATGTTCTTTTTCGATAGGAGTATCGAAAATATCATAAATACGTCCAAGTGCAACCAAAGACCTACCGGCATCAGACAAAATCCGCCCCAGTTGTCTGGTGGGACCCAGAAGCATGCCACTATAGGTGGTAAGAACAATCAAATCACCTACAGATAGCCTTCCATGGTACGTTTCAAGAACACAGGTAATTAAAATGATAATGCCTTGAACAGCACTAAAAAAGTCTCCCCCGGTCCAGTACATTGAATCAATGGGCACAGCTTTCATGGCTGCATCAAAAAAGCCGGTATTGGCTTTGGTGAATTTATCCAGCTCATGTTTTTGTGTGCCGAAGGCCTGAACAATGCGGATGCCCGACAGGTTTTCCTGCAAAACAGCATTCATCACGGCTTCTGCCTTTTCAGTACGCTCGAAAGCTTGAATTACTTTTTTAAAGAAAAAGTAGGAATAAATAAGCATTAAAGGGACAGGGCCGATGCCGAGCAGTGTTACTTTTAAACTGACCGGAGCCATTAAGCTAAGAGCAATGGCAACCATCATGAGGCTGTTGTACATACTAATGAATTGCACATTAAAAAATCGACGAACGGTCTCAATGTCCGATGTGCAGCGCTGAATCAAATCGCCTGTGGATGCCTCTACATGGTAAACATAAGGCAAACGAACAATATGGTTCATTAAGCGATTGCGTAGGTCTTGGGCGACATTTTCAGATGCCTTGGCGCTATAAATTCCTTTAAAGTAATTAGCGAGCCCTTGAATGGCAAAACTTAGTACAATACTTAGACCGAAAAACCATATTTGCGATATTCGATCTCCTGCCAAAATATCTTTTAATAAAGGTAAATTACGAAGCCAATACGGATATCTGGATGGCAAATCGCCCAAAACATGGTCAAAAAGCTCAGCTAAAATATTGGCTGGAACAAAACGCATGAAAATGGTTATGGTCGTCGCTATAAAAACCAAGAGATAGAGTCCTAAATTGTCGCCAATTAATTTGATAAGGATTTTAGCTCTTGCGTTTAATTTAGTGTTTGTATTCATATTCCGCTTTCTATTGACAACATAAAAATAACGCTCGTTTAAAGCAAGCGTTATAATTGTAGAGGTTTTATAAGTCTTTGTCAACGAAAGTCCGCTTACCAGTTGGAATTTAAGGCACGGTTAACCATCCGCTGATGCTGCTCGTCAACACGATTTGTTTCATGGGTTTTGCTGTTGGAAAAATGGAGACAGAAGTGTCCATCAAAGTCGTTGCCGGTAATGGTGTTATCTCCATGGGGCATAGAGTTCATAGAAGCTCCGTAAACAACACCGTTGTATTTGACAAGAACCGGTCTTCTTGCCCATGACCAGGAACCGCCAGCAGCTCTTTTGATAGCGGCTGAAGCTTCTTTATTGATGGGTTCAGCATCAAGGTGATTGTATCCGGACCATCGCTTGCAGGTGAAAACCTCACCGGAATAGATGTCCTTAATTTGGAATGTCGCTCCTTTGGGAATAATCTTGTTTCCGCCAGCGAACCAATCAAGTTTCTGCGTTGGAATCACGTAGTTGGCAGCATCTTTTCCAAATAGTGTCTTGATGGTTTGAAAACCTGCGACGCCGTCAGCTTGCAACCTATAACGTTTTTGGAAGTTTTTAACGGCTTCTACCGTATTGTCACCGTATTTAGAATCGATAACCCAGGGGAAATATCCTTTTAATTTGAGCGCTTGCTGCAAGGCTTTTACATGCCTGCCGCTATTGCCTTTTTGAGTGGTGTTGGGAACAGTCAACTGAGAAATACTGGTAATACCTTTAAGGGCAGGGTCGTCCTGAGCAGTTGTCTGGCTTACTGAGCCAAAGAGTTTCTTGATGGTTGCATAATCCGCTTGACCATTGATTGTTAACTTGTTCTTCTTCTGGAAGTTTCTTAAGGCCTCTCTTGTGCCTTTACCAAACTTTCCGTCAACAACCCCGGGGGAATAACCTTTAATCTGAAGGGCCCTTTGCAATTTTTCGACATCTTCGCCGCTGTCCCCATATTTTAAATAGCCGGGGGGAGTACCTAAAGAAGAAATGGTGGCTTTATCGGCATATTTACTGGTGCTCACTGTTTTGGCTAATTTTTTGACCGAGCTGCTTGGCAAGTCTACGAATTTCTTCATGACGTAGCCTACTTTGCCATTGAAACGGCATTGATAAAATTCACCTTTTATTGTGAACACAGCCACCTTATCACCCTTATTTAAGACTGCGTGATAGTCACAATTGGTGTTGGCTTCTTTTCTAAAGAAAACCTTATCGGTATTTAATGTGCCTGTATAGCTTTCCTGCGCTAAAACAAAGCTTGGAATAAGGCAACAAATAGCAAGAATGATTACGAATATCTTTTTCATTATTATCGTACCTCCTCTTAGACAAGTTTAATATATTACAAAATAATTAAATTGTCAATACTTTTTTGAAACATATGCCTATATTCTTTATCGTTTGATGCTTGAGTTTCCGTATATTACCATTACTTTGTAAAAAATTCAGCTCAAAGTGAGTA
>CAYFTJ010000015.1:0-33279 GCA_964346155.1 uncultured Oscillospiraceae bacterium | reverse complement strand
TAAGAAGGAACTTATGAACAACTTACAAATCTTTGGCATAGGTCTTATTTTCGGTTTGCTTATCTACTACGGCAAAATGAACCGCTATGATACCATTGCCACACAATCTGTTTTCGCGAAAATGAATGTCATGAAAACCATTATTATTGCCATTGGCGTGGGCGGCATTCTCATCATGATTGAAATGTCTATGAGCCTTGCTTCCTTCCATGTGAAGCCCTTTATGTCTGTTGGCACCCTGCTCATTTTCGGCGCCCGCCTGGCGGATGGCTGCACCAGCGGCCACTTTCTCGCCGGCGGCATGCAGTTTGCTCTTGCATCCTATGCCTTTATGGTGCCCACCATGATTGGTTTTCTGGTAACCGGCAAGTTCTTTTATAAGAAAAAGTAATAATTACTCGCTCAAATCAAAACCCCAAGGTTTTTCAATCCCCTTGGAGTTTTTGTTTGTAAAACTTTATAAAGTTTTTGCCTTCTGCATCAGGCGAGAGATGGGCAAATGTTGAGGACAAACTTTCTGGCAGCGGTTGCAGGCAATGCAGTCTTCGGGCGTGCCTTGTTCGGGACCAAAATCAGGCTTTGGAGTATCCGCATTTCTCAAGCGCTCGTTCATAAAAGTAAACACATCGGGTATGGGAATGTTTTTGGGGCACTCAGGCAGGCAGTATTCACAGCCCGTGCAGTCAACCGCGCCCTCCCCCTTGAGAATGCGAACCACTTCATCAATGGCAGCTTTCTCTTCCTTGTTAAGGGGCTGGGGACTAAGCATAGTGTTGATATTGTCTTTCATCTGCTCAAGGTTGCTCATGCCGCTCAAAATCATGGCGACGGAATCAAATTCCGCCACGTATCTCAGTGCATAGCTTGCGCGGCTCTGGCCAAGGCCATCCAAAAGCTTTCCGGCATTGGGCGGGATATTCACCAGTCTGCCGCCCCTAACGGGCTCCATGACCAACACGGGCTTATCGTGCTTTTGGCACACTTCATAGCACATACGGCTTTGGACCTTAGGGTCTTCCATATCCAAGTAGTTAAATTGCAGCTGCACAAATTCGGTTTCGGGGTGGTCATTTAGAATCTGATCCAGCACCTCTGCTGTGTCGTGGAAAGAAAAACCGATGTAGCGGATGTGCCCTTCTTTCTTTAGCTGCATGGCCGTTTCAAAAGCGCGGCATTCCTGCATTTTGGGGTAGTTGTGCCGCCCTAAAGCGTGCATCAGATAAAGGTCAAAATACTCTACCCCGCAATTCTGCAGTTGCTTTTCAAATAAAGGAATGATTTCTTCCTGCTTTTCAAAATAGGGGGAAGACAGTTTGTTGGTAAGCCAAAAACTTTCTCGGGGATAGCGCTTTGCGACACATTCACGCACTGCATGCTCGCTTTGCTTGTCGATGTAACCGTGGGCGGTATCAAAGTAGTTAAAGCCTGCCTGCATGAACAAATCCACCATTTGACTGGTCTGCGGTATATCCACTTTGGAAACGCCGTTTTCTTCAATCATCGGTAAGCGCATCATGCCGAAGGCCAAGCGTTTATCACCAAAAATTCTGTGCTTATATGGCAATTTCTTTCCTCCTTTTTCTTTAATCAATCTCCAAAACCAATGCCCATTGCCCTTGCAGTTTTTATAATGTCATGGTCAAGTGTAACAGGATTGGGCACACCGGCAATGTCGGATAGCTTGTTGCAAGTAACCTTATTGCCTTTCAGGGCAACGGTGACCCCATATTTTTCTTCGGCAATGAGCCTTGCGGCGTAAGAACCAAACAGCGTAGACAATACGCGGTCATAGGCGCTAGGGCTTCCGCCCCGTACGATATGGCCCGGAATCACATACCGGCACTCGCTGCCTGTGACTTTTTCAAGGTCTCTGGCAACGCGCTGAGAAATAGAGACAATCCCTTCCTCCTGCCGCTTTTGCTCCCGATCCCTGCGCTTCATCTGGGCTTCTTCTATATCCATAGCGCCTTCGGCCACGGCAACGATGGTAAAATTTTTTCCCATCGAGGCACGCAAATCAACAACTTCAGCTACTTTTTCAATATCGTAAGGCACTTCAGGGATGAGGATGGCGTCCGCCCCGCCGGCAAGCCCCGCGTAAAGGGTGAGCCAGCCAGCCTTATTGCCCATGATTTCCACCACCATGACCCGGTTGTGGCTGGCAGCGGTGGTATGCAGGCGGTCGATAATATCGGTGGCCGTATCCACAGCGGTATGGAAGCCGAAAGTAAAATCGGTCCCATAAATATCGTTGTCAATGGTTTTGGGAAGGGCGATGACATTCAAGCCCTCTTCGGATAAGAGGTTGGCGGTCTTGTGTGTACCGTTTCCCCCTAAGGTTACCAGGCAGTCCAGGCCAAGCTCCTTATAGTTCTTGCGCATTTCGGAGACCTTATCTACAAGGTCGTCTCCCACAACACGCATTTGGCTAAAAGGGGTGCGAGCGGTGCCCAAAATGGTGCCGCCAACATTCAAGATGTTTGAAAACTGACCCTTTTTCATTTCCTTATAGTCGCCTTCAATCAGGCCCTTGTAGCCGCCGCGAATGGCGACAATGTCCGCGTTAAACGCGATGTAGCTGGCCCTTGCAACACCACGGATGGCCGCGTTAAGCCCGGGGCAGTCGCCGCCGGCAGTCAGGATACCAATACGCCTTTTTATATGTTTTTCTCCTTATTTTATGCCAAAGACACCCAGGATATTGCGGGATAAGGTGCGGCCGATGGTATAGCCCGCACCGCTGGCGGTGGACTTTGCCACGTTTTCCATCATGCGCTCGGCCAGCGTCTTTTCCTTTTTCTCCGTCTTTTGTGTTTTGGCTTGTTTCTTGGGCGCAGCGTCCTGCGCCATATTTGTCAGTTGCTGAGGCTCATACTGCCCGGTCTGCGGGTTATAAATCAAAACCGGCGGGTTTTGGGGCTGAGCCTGCTGTATTGTGGCAGGCTGTACTTGCGGCTGGGGCGCATAGACTGTCTGCTGCTGATAAGGCTGTACGCTAGGTACATAGCTTTCTTGGGTTACATAGGTGCCTGTTTGCGGGTCAAAGACCTTAAAAGCTGTCTTTGCCATAACGGGAGCAGCCGGTTCCTGTTCGGGCGCTTGTTCGGGTTCTTCCTGCGTGAGAACACTGGTTGCCTGCACGCCGTGGCCAAAAAACTTGGCGGAAAGAATTTCATAGGCGCTGACACGGTCAACCGCTTCATCGTACTTGCCGTACAAGTCGCTTGTATTAATGATTTCGCTGCGCAAAGCATCAGAAATGGTACCGATACGGCTTTCGGGCGGCAAAACAATGACCTTTTGAGTTACGCCGGGGCTTCCTTCTTCATCCAGAAAGGAAACCAAAGCTTCGCCCGTACCAAGGGATAGAATGGCCTCTTCCGTGTCAAAAGCCGGATTCACACGGAAGGTTGCCGCTACTGCCTTGACTACACGCTGTTCAACGGGTGTAAAGGCACGCAGGGCATGCTGTACCCTGCCGGAAAGCTGGGACAATACACTGGACGGAACATCGGCAGGGTTTTGGGTAATGAAGAACACGCCAATGCCTTTGGAACGGATAAGCCGGATGGTAAGCTCAATTTTGTCAAGCAAAGTCTTGGAGCAATCTTTAAATAATAAATGGGCTTCATCAAAGAAGAAAGCCATACGCAAGGGGCCTTGATCGCCCTGCTCAGGCAAAGCTTCGTACAGTTCCCCAAGCATCCACAAAAGGAAAGCAGAATAGAGGTTGGGGCGCAGAAACAAGTATTCTGCAGAAAGAATGTTGATTAAGCCCTTGCCTGCCTCATCTTGCCTGAGCCAATCGGAGATATGCAGCGCCGGTTCGCCAAAGAAAGCGTTGCCGCCCTGCTCTTCCAAAATGGCAATGGCGCGCTGGATGGCGCCCACGGTTGCCTTAGAAATATTGCCATACCTTAAGGTATACTGCTGGGCGTTTTCGCCGCAGTAGGTGAGCATGGCGCGCAGATCTTTCAGGTCAATCAGCAGCATGCCTTCATCATCGGCGATGCGGAAAACCAGGTGCAACACACCCGTTTGCGTATCGTTTAAATCAAGCATGCGCCCAAGAAGCAGCGGCCCCATTTCGCTCACGGTGGTTCTGACCGGGTGCCCCTTTTCTCCAAAAACATCCCAAAAAACTACGGGGTTGGCTTTGGGCGAAAAATCGGTTGCCCCTGTTTGTTCCAAGCGCTTTTGGATCTTCTCGTTGACTTCGGCAGGAACGGATAGGCCCCCCAAGTCGCCTTTAATATCCGCCAGGAAAACAGGTACGCCGAGCTTGGAAAAGCCCTCAGCCAGCACCTGCAAGGTTACGGTCTTGCCCGTTCCGGTGGCGCCAGAAATCAAACCGTGGCGGTTAGCCATTTGCTTGAGCAGGCATACCGGCCCTTCGGAAGAGGTGCCCAGCCAAATTTTGTCTTGTGAAATCATAGAATTGTCTCCTTTTAATTGTTTGAATTGTGTGATTGTATCGTACATACTGCCATGCAGGCAATACCTTCGCCCCGCCCTACAAAGCCCAGTCCTTCAGTGGTTGTTGCCTTAACTGATACCCTTTCGACAGGTATCTTGAGAGCGCGGGCAACCTTGTCCCGCATGGCTTGAATGTAAGGAAGAAGCTTTGGTTTTTGTGCCATCACGGTGATATCCACATTATAGGCATAATAGCCCTTGTTGGCAAGAAGTTCTTGTACTTTTTGGGTTAAAACAAGGGAGGAAATTCCTTTGTACTGCCCATCGGTATCAGGGAAATGGGTCCCAATATCGCCTATGGCGCAAGCGCCAAGCATCGCATCCATTAAAGCATGCAAACATATGTCTGCATCACTGTGCCCGTCCAGTCCTTTTTCATAAGGAATCTCCACCCCGCAAAGAATGAGCTTGCGCCCCTCAACCAAACGGTGTACATCGTAACCCATGCCCACCCGTAGGGAGTCTTGAGTATAAAGCCTGGCAAGCCCTATATCTTCCTGTGTGGTGAGTTTCATATTGGTTTTATCCCCCTTTACAAGCATGACTTCAGCGCCCATTTTTTCAACCAAGCCCGCATCGTCGGTCAGGTCGTCCGGGCAGCATTGATAGGCTTTGATAATGGTCTCTCGTTTGAAAGCCTGAGGGGTTTGCACAGCATAAAGGTTTTCCCTGTCCACCGTTTCAAGGTGCTTATTTTCTTTTCTTTTGAGGGTATCCGTTACTTTGACGGCAGGAATTGCTGCGCCTGTTTTGAAAGCAGCATCAATCAGCCTTTGCACCAAATCGGGATTGACTATCGGCCTTGCCCCATCGTGAATCAGGACAATATCGCAATCTTCCTCTACTTGATTGAGTCCACTTTCCACCGACAGTCTCCTGGTATCACCGCCGTGCACAAAGGTAAGGGGTAAATCTCCCAACACATCCTTAAAAGTGCCTTCTTCCTTTGGCCGAATTACCACAATCAGCTTATGGCTAAAAGGCAAAAGCCCCTCCACCGCCTGGCGGATACAAGGCTTGCCGTTGAGAGAAATCAAGGTTTTGGGAATTTCCCCACCCATACGGGTTCCTTTTCCGGCCGCGACGATGATGCTGTTAACTTTCATCGGGTCTGTCCTCACTTAAAATACGCAAAATGGCCTCATACACTTCCTGCGCCCTTTCCTGCCACCTGTCACACAGACTTTTGGCCATGGTGGCAGTGGGCAGGCTGACATCAATCCGCAACAAGCTGTGCTCGCCTTCGTTAATTTGCATATGGGCATGATATTCCTTTTCCCCTTCGTGGCTGACAAGGGTGCTATAGGTCCTTTCTTTTAAGTAGCCGGCCTTAGATTTTTGGGCCGCTTCATCCATCTTGTCAAGAAAGGATTGAGCGCAGCGCTGCTGATACAGCTTTAGTGCCTGCTTGCCCTCTTCCGTTAGGACATAAAGATTGTCTGCCAGCACAGGGCGGAAAGTTACCAGGCCGTTTTCATTTAAGTCATAGAGCGCGGCCTGCAAATCGTAATAATTCATTACCTGAGCTTGGCTCATGAAATCAATAAGCTGCATATTGGTAATAGATTCAAACAAGTTGATGGCATATAGCGCCAAGGTCCTTTGTTCAAAGGCGCTTGGAATGTGCTTAGTTGGCATTATCCCCCTCCTGGTAGTCAATGGAATACAGCGTCAAGCCCTTGGCGGGCGCCGTCGGGCCAAGGAGCAGACGGTCTTTTTGTTCTATGGCTTGTAAAAATGAGTCCTCAGGCAACTTGTCTTGCCCAATCTGAATTAAGGTACCGGCAATAATGCGCACCATATTGTACAAAAAAGCATTGCCGGTAATTCTCAGTTCAACCATATCATCATTTCGCTTGACACTCACCATTTCAATGGTGCGCACGGTGGTTTTGGCGGTGCCGCCCGAAGCTTCAAAGGCCGCAAAATCATGTGTTCCCATAAGATACAAAGCGCTCTTTAGCATTTTTTCAGCATCCAATTTGAGCGGAACATGGGCTGCAAACCTCTGCATCAAGGCGTTCGCGTGGCGCCTGTTATCAATTAAGTAGCGGTATTCCTTGCGCCTTGCGCTGAATCTGGCATGAAGGCTATCGTCTACCAACAAAGCCTGATTCACCCGAATGTCGCTTGGCAAAAGGGCGTTTAAAGCAAAAGGGTACTTATCGGTCGGGATGCGGGACAGGGTATCAAAGTGCGCCCTTTGCCCCCTCGCGTGAACGCCGGCATCGGTGCGGCTGGCGCCAACAATGCGCATGGGCTTTTTTTCAATGGTGCTCAGCACCTTTTCTATCTTTTCCTGCACCGAAAGGGCATTGTCTTGATACTGCCACCCAGCGTAGTCGGTACCGTCATAAGACAGGGTTAAAAGAATACGGCGCGCATTCATAGAAGGCGCCCCGCATAAATGGTTACCGGTATTAACAAACCAGTGATAATGGCTGCAAAGGCATCCGCCTTGCGGTACTTAAGAATATGCAGGCGTGTGCGCCCTTCTCCCCCGCGATAGCACCTGGCTTCCATGGCAAAGGCAAGGTCACCCGCCCGCCGGAAAGCTGAAATAAACAGCGGAACCAATAGCGGAATCATTGCCTTGGCCCTTGAAGTAATGGAACCCGAGGAAAAGTCCGCCCCCCTTGCGCTTTGCGCCTTCATGATTTTGTCGGTTTCCTCAATCAGGGTAGGGATGAACCGCAGGGCAATGGTCATCATCATAGCCATTTCATGGGCAGGAAAGCCAACCTTTTTAAACGGAGAGCACAGACTTTCAAGGCCATCGGTGAGTAGAATCGGCGGCGTGGTTAGAGTCATCAAACTGGTTCCCAACACAAGGAAAATCAGGCGCAGGGAAAAGCGCATGGCGTGCGATAAACCGTCCTTGGTCACCTGAATAAACTGCCATTTGAACAGCACCTCGCCACCCGACACAAAAAACAGGTTGAGGACAAAGGTGAATATTAGCAAAATACGCAGCGGGCGCAGGGACTTTGCCATCATTTTGAAAGGAACGCCGCTTAAATGAATCACACTCAATAAAAACAAGAGTACGGGCAAATAACCCAGCAATCCCTTGCCAAAAAATACAGCGACGATATAAACAATGGTTAATACAATTTTGGTCCGGGGGTCCAAGCGATGGATGGGCGAATCCACCGGGTAATACTGCCCCAGTGTTATGTCACGCAGCATCGTTGTTCCCTCCTTTTAAGATTTCGGTTAACTGAGCAACCATTTCCTCCATGCGGAAGCAAGGCTTGATGGGCAGTCCGGCATCAATCAGGCGTTGAGCCAATAGGCTCACCTGAGGAACATTAAGGCCCATGGCTTCAAGTTTCTGCGGCTGAGCAAAAATCTCATCGGGCGTACCAATCTTGGCCAGCCTCCCCTTTTCCATAACCACAATACGGGTGGCCAAAGCGGCCACTTCATCCATGGAGTGAGAAATCATGACCACGGTGGTGCCTTCCCTGTGCAGGCGCTTAATGTCGGAAAGTAAAAAGCTGCGAGCTCGCGGGTCAAGGCCGGCCGTGGGTTCATCCAGCACCAGCACCTTGGGGCGCATGGCAAGCACCCCCGCCAAAGCCACACGACGCATCTGGCCGCCGGAAAGTTCAAACGGGCTTTTTTGCCCGATTTCGTCGGGATTCAGTCCCACTAAGTCCATGGCTCCGAGCACACGCTCTTTGATTTCCTCTTCCGATAATCCCATGTTTTTAGGACCAAAGGCGATGTCTTTTTCAACCGTTTCTTCAAACAGCTGGTATTCGGGGTACTGAAACACAAGCCCCACCTGAAAGCGCAGCTTTCGAAGTTCTGCCGCATCCTGGTTAATGTCTTTGCCGTCCAAGAGCACACGGCCGTTGGTAGGCTTCATCAGGCCGTTTAGGTGCTGGGCAAGGGTACTCTTGCCCGAACCCGTATGCCCGATAATGGCTAAAAGATCATTTTCTTCAATGGTCAGGGAAATATTGTCCAGCGCTACCGCCGAAAATGGCGTGCCCGGCTGGTATGTATGGCTTACATTTTCAAGGACGAGCGCCACTTTTTAGTCACCTCCCTTTCCATTTCATCAAGCGAAAGGATATCGCTTGGCAAATTGAGCCCCCGGCTGTTCAGCTCCTGAGCAAGCAGGGCCATGGGCGGCACATCAAGCCGCAAAGCGCGCAAATCATCGCCGTGTGAAAAAACCTCTTTGGGCGTTCCGTCCATGCGGATTTCGCCGTGATGCATGACCACCACCCGGTCGCTTAGGGCAGCCTCTTCCATGAAATGGGTAATCCACACCACGGTGATGCCCCTGTCTTTGTTTAAGCGGCGAACGGTTTCCAGTACCTCCTTGCGTCCTTTAGGGTCAAGCATGGACGTAACTTCGTCCAATATCAAGGCCGCCGGCTTCATGGCCATAACGCCGGCAATGGCCACCCGCTGTTTTTGGCCGCCCGAAAGCATGTGCGGCGCGCGGTCGATAAAATCCAGCATATCCACGGCTTTTAATGCTTCTTCGATACGCTCCTCCATCTGTTCGTGGGGAACACCGATATTTTCAAGCCCGAAAGCCACATCGTCTTTCACAACGGTAGCTACTATCTGGTTGTCGGGATTTTGAAACACCACGCCGGCGCGCGCGCGGATATCCCAAGTATGTTGTTCGTCCTGGGTGTCCATACCATCCACAAAGACTTTGCCTTCGGTAGGCAAATACAAGCCGTTTAGCAGCTTTGCCAAAGTACTTTTGCCTGAACCGTTATGCCCAAGGATAGCGGTGAAACTGCCCTTTTCAATCTGCAAGTTTATATTTTTAACCGCCGGCTTATCGGTCCCCTCATATTGAAACCAGAGGTTTTCCAAGCGAAGTTCAGCCTGTTTACTCACGCCTTTTCCTCCCCACGGTTAAACGAACCACCCATATCAAACTTCTCGTAAAACTCTCGCCGCCAATCAAGGAAGCGGTCTTCCAAAATAGCCTCTCGTATTTGTTCCATCAGCCTTAATAAATAGCGCAGGTTATGCACGCTCACCAGGTGGGCGCCGGTAATCTCGTTAGCCTTAATCAAGTGGCGGATATAAGCCCTGCTGTGATGTTTGCACGCATAGCAGTCGCAGGTTTCGTCAATGGGCCGGAAGTCTTCGGCATAGGTGGCGTTTCTTACAACAAGGCGGCCTTCCGGCACCAGGGCGGTGCCGTTTCTGGCGACTCTTGTAGCAAGCACGCAGTCAAACATATCAACGCCCCGCAAGACCCCCTCCACCAAACAATCGGCGGTTCCGACGCCCATTAAATAGCGGGGCTTGTTTTGGGGCATGATGGGCAAGATGGCGTCGAGCATCTCATACATCATTTCTTTGGGTTCACCAACAGAAAGGCCGCCGATACCGTAGCCCACCATATCAAGGTCTGCTAAGAACTTTGCGCTTTGAACGCGCAGGTCTTTATAAAAAGCGCCTTGAGCAATGCCGAACAACGCCTGATCCTCTCTGGTGTGCGCCTTTTGGCAGCGGACTGCCCAGCGATGGGTGCGTTCCATGTTTTCCTTAGCCGTTTCATAATCGCAGGGATAAGGTGAACACACATCAAAGGCCATGGCAATGTCGGCGCCCAAAGCTTCCTGAATGGCCATGGAACTTTCGGGCGTCATCATTTCCTGGGTACCGTCTAAATGGCTACGAAACAGGACGCCCTCTTCGGTAATATTATTAAGTTTGGCCAGCGAAAATACTTGAAACCCGCCCGAGTCGGTGAGGATGGGCCCATCCCAATCCATAAACTTATGCAGGCCGCCCGCCTTCTCAATCAGTTTTTCGCCGGGACGAAGATGCAGGTGATAGGTGTTGGAAAGTAAAATTTTGGTGTTTATATCCCGCATCTGCTGGGAAGTCATGGCCTTGACCACCGCCTGGGTACCCACAGGCATATAAATAGGGGTGGGAATATCTCCATGCGGAGTACGTAAAACACCTAAGCGTGCCCCCGATTGTTTGCAAGTTTTAATCAGTTCGTAGGAAAAGGGCTGTGCCATTAATCGATGCTTCCTTTCGGTAATTGTTCGGTGATGGTGGGCCACTGCCCCATTAAAAGCTCCAATTCCTTTTGATAACTTTGCCAGATGCCCTCAAAAGGCGGCGGAGCGACAAAAACCATACGCTTTTTCGTGATGGGGTGGTCAAAACTCAGCCGCATCCCCCACAGGGCGATCTGCCCCTTGCCGGTATCGTTGCCATAGCGCTGGTCAAACACCAACGGATGGTCAAAGCCTGCCATCTGTACCCTGATTTGGTGGGCACGCCCCGTTTCAAGGCGAATGCATACAAGGCTTGTGTCTCCAAGGGAAGCGATTTTTTGGGCGTGCAAGATGGCTTCCTTGCCCTTGCGAAGGTAGGAGGGGACGATGGTCACCATGTTGCTTTTTTCGTCTTTGTATAAAAAGTCCCGCAAGGTAAAGGAAAGCGGTACCTGACCGGCACACACGCACACATACTCCCTTTTGAGATTTTTTTCCCGCAGCTGCTGGTTGAGCCGCTGGGCAGCCTTGGAGGTTTTGGCAAACACAAGCAAGCCGCCAACGGGCCTGTCCATGCGATGAACAAGGCCGATAAAAGCTTCGCCCGGCTTGTCATACTTGTACTTTACATAGTTTTTGACCTTGCTTAACAGGTCGGTATCGCCCGTCTTGTCCCCTTGAGTCAACTCGTTGGGCTCCTTTAAGACAACCAGCACGTGGTTGTCCTCAAAAAGTATACGCCTTTCAAAGGCGCTAATTTGCTCTTGTGTCATCTAGTCCACCGTCCGCTTGATCCGCACGGGAGCACGCCGCCCGATTCAACGGGCAAGGCTACCTCCTGCGCGTCTATGGTGCCGCCCAATCGCCTCACGACCGTGCGGTAAAGGATGTTACCCAGTACGCTTGCTTGAAAGCCTGTAGTATAGCCGGAAATCAGAAAAAACAGCGCCCTGTCGGATAAGAGCTTGGAAGCAGTATCCACCAGGTTATACAGTTCATTTTCCAGCTTCCACACTTCGCCCGTAGGCCCCCTGCCGTAGCTGGGCGGGTCCATCAGGATACCGTCATATTCATTGCCCCGCCGAAGCTCCCGCTCAACAAAGCGCAAAGCATCTTCCACGATAAATCGGGTTCCTGTTACAGGCAAATCATTCAAATCACGGTTTTCTTTGGCCCACTGCACCATACCCTTGGCAGCGTCCACATGGGTAACATGGGCGCCCGCTTTCAGGCAGGCACAGGTTGCCCCGCCTGTATAGGCAAAAAGGTTCAACACCTTGACATTCTGATGTCCCGTAATAAGCCCGCGCATCCATTGCCAGTTGGTTAGTTGCTCAGGAAACAAGCCCGTGTGTTTAAAACCTGTAGGGCGCACATAAAACTGAAGGTCGCCGCAAGACACCGTCCACCTTTCGGGTAGCTTTGCGTTCATCTGCCAGGAACCGCCGCCCGATTTAGAGCGGTTATACCGGGCATCGGCTTTATCCCAGGGAGCCTGCTCGCTCTTTGGCCAAATCACCTGCGGGTCAGGGCGAGCCAAAAGCTTGTCCCCCCATATTTCCAATTTTTCGCCATCGCCGGTGTCCAGCACCCGATAGTCTTTCCAACCTTCCGCTAAAAACATGCGCTCTCCTTTCAAGTTCCGCTCCATTATACCACGAATAGCAAGGAAAGTGTGAAGAAATTGATAATAACTAAACGGGCAACTGACAATAAGAACCACGAAAGAAACGACCACGTCTGTTCAAAGACACGGCCGTTTTTAAAACTTTAATCGAAAAGCTAATAAGGCTTAATTGCTGCCAAAGATGGTGCTTGTACGCACTTTTTCGGTCGTCACCTCATAGTTGCCTCCAGCATCAATAGCGAGGCGAACGCTCCCGTCCAACAAGGTATGGTATAACTTCTGCCCACCCCTTGTAAACTTCTTGGCAAGGCTTAAATCTTCAATGGTTTCGCTGGTAATAAAGGTCACTTCCGGCGATACCGCCTTGCGCCAGGTTGATGAAGAGGAGGTGTTCGCGCCATGGTGGTTGGCTTTCATAAAATCGCAGTCCACTTCTTCACCCCATCTGTCAACAACGGCTTTTTCTCCGCCTACATAGAGGTCGCCGGCAAGCATCAAGCTGCGGGAGCCATAGATAAATTTCAAGGCCAACGAATGGTCATTGATAAACTGTGTAGCGCCTTTTTCATAATCCGCAGGATATTGAATCTCTTCCGGAGGGTTTAAAACCTTGACCTTCACCTCGTTGCCAAACATAAAGGTGTCCCCTTCATGCAGGATCACGTGCTCAAGCCCTTTTTCCTTGGCCGCCTCCAGATAGGCATGATAGTAGGAGGACTTCTCATAGGTCAGGGGGCTGGTATACAGAGCGCCGATTTCACAGCTGCGAATCAGCGCCGGAAAACCGCCGATATGGTCGATGTGCGGGTGGGAAGCCACCAGATAATCAATGCGCTTAATACCAAGAGTGTCCAGAGCTTTAATCACATAGGATACGGCATCGGGATGACCTGCGTCCAGCACCATGACCTTGCCATCGGGCGAAGTGAGAATCATGCAGTCGCCGGGCTTATCCTTGGCGACTTTTTCGCCCAGCCACAAGAAGCGGACAACAAACTGCCCCTCATCCTGCGAAGAATCAAAGAGCTGCTTGTAGCCTTCCTCTACGGCAAGACCCATGGAAAAAATAAGCATTAGCGCCAGAAACAGCAGCGCGCATCTTTTAAACATAAAACGCCTCCGAATATGATTCTGAAATCAAGTAAGCAAGCTTATTTCATTGCCGCCTTGCTCATGCCCGTCATGATATATTTTTGTAGGAACAGGAACAACACCACAATGGGGATAATCGCCATCACGGCGCCGGCCATGATTTCGTTGTAGTTGGATACTTCCTGTCCGGCAAAGGTGTTTTTCAGCTGCTGAACACCAACGGCAATGGTGCGGCTGGCTGCCGTCTTGGTTACCATCTTGGGCCAGAAATAGCTGTTCCATCCGTTGATAAACGAGATAATACTAACGGTTATCAGCGTCGGCATACACATGGGGCAAAGCACATGAATGATGGTTCCAAAGCGTCCCATGCCGTCAAGCTTACCGGCTTCAATGTAACTGTCGTCAACGGCCATGAAGTTCTGCCTGAGCATGAAGATAAAATAGGCGCTTATCATACTGGGCAAAATAACACCCATGTAAGTATCAATGGCATTGAGCCGCGCAATCAAGACATAAATAGGCACAAAGGTTACCTGGATAGGCACCATCAAAGCGCCTAGCACCAGCATAAACAGGGCATTTTTCCCCTTGAACTTGCCCTTTGAAAAACCATAGGCCGCCAGGATACCAAAAACCACTTCAGTCAGCATAATGGCGCAGGTTGTAATCAGGGTGTTGATTAGGTAACGGTCAAAGGGAGCCCTGGCAAGCACGTTGGGGTAGTTTTCCCACACAAATTTATGGGGCCAAAGCGTAGGAACGCTGGCAAGCAACTCATTGCTGGTTTTAAAGGACGAAATAATCATCCAGTAAATGGGAAAGAGCATGGTAAGCGTTATCAGTGCCGCAAAGAAGGTCTGTCCGGCGCGTCGAAAAAGCCCGTGCGCCATGCGCAAGGAGTCATCGGCCACCACAATGGGGGTTACAAAGCGCATATACAATAAGCACACCCCAACAAAAGCAGCGAAAATCAGGCCTACCAAAAAGAAGGTACCGTAGTTTTGGGAAAGCATGTTCAGGTCCTGCGTAAAGTTATATTCAACAAACGCGGTATTCTTCCTCGCCTCTTCCAAAGACACTTTTCCTTCAATTCCGGCCAGCTTCAAATGCTTGTCCAGAATACCTTGGTAGGAATACTTTCCAACACCGCCAAGGATAAATAGGATCAATGCCAGTATAAGTAACAAGATTAAGAAGTCAAAGGCTCCGCTTTGTCTTATCCGAAGCAGATTTCCAGGGCTGGCCTTTCCTGAGCGAATATTTTCAAGCCCCTTTTTCCACATCAGGGGCGCAGACGCAAGAAAGGAAACAAGGCCCCCAATCAACAGCAACCGCCCGATATTTTTGTCCCACTGAAAGGGTATGGAGATGAACGCCGCAATCAAGAGGATAGCGCCGATAGCCATCAGCATAAGGCCCGTTTTCTTTTGCGCACTGAACGTGGTTAGTTGATCATGAGTCATAATTCACATTCTTCCTTGAATATTTCATCGTCGCCATCGTGCACACCAGCAGGATGACAAAGAAAACGACAGATACCGCTGCGCCTCTTGCCGTACGGAAGTCCTTAAATGTCAGGTTATATATCCATTGGACCATCACGTTGGTAGCACGGCCAGGTCCGCCGCCGGTCATAACATCAACACTCTGGAACACCTTCATCGAAGCGATAAAGGTCGTTACAACCAAGAACAGCGTAGTAGGCGCAAGAAGCGGTACGGTAATGTAGCGGAACTGGTGCACACCGTCTGCCCCGTCAATACGGGCAGCTTCGTAGTAGTCATCCGGGATACCTTGCATAGCGGAAAGGTATATCATCATCGCATAGCCTACCACACGCCAAGTGGTGAGGATTAAAACACCGGTCAGGGCAGTGTTCGCATCAGTAAGCCACCTTGGGCCTGTAATGCCAAAAAGTGACAGAGCATAGTTTAAGATGCCTTCTGTTTGGCTTGCGCCGGCTGCAGACGGGCTATAAAGAATCCACATAAAAACCACAGCGCTGGTAGATACCGCTATGTACTTGGGTACAAAAACCGCCGCGCGCATGAAGTTGAACATCCGGGACATACGGTTAAACAGAAGCGCAAGCAGCATACCGCCAACCAAAGTTATGGCTACTTCCCAGAACATATAGGTGGCTGTAATACGCAGAGATTCCCAGAAGTATTTGGCGCCCGACTGGTTAAAGAGCCAATTGTAGTTGGCAAGGCCAACAAAATCCTGCTTGCCGGTTGTCAGGATGCTCATATCTGTAAAGGAAATACGCACCATGTCGATGACGGGATAGTAGACAAACAGCAAAAAGAATATGAGCGCGGGCTCAACACAGAACAGATCCTTCATATCCTCCCACTTTTGTTTCAGCAGCATAATGCCGTTAAACAGCAGGGTCAGACCGATGATGAGGATAAGGATGGCGCCGTTCATAATCAGGCTAAGCGGCGCAATGGGCAGTGAACCTTCGGTGGTTAAGAAATAGGTGTCCGCCTTGTCAAAAGCAAAGGTGATGGGAGCAAGTTTGCCCTCACCCACTGCAGGCGCCTTGGCAACTGCCACCCTTTCCCCTGTCCTGACGCTATAAAGCACCATGGTGCGCTCATTGCCTTCAAGAGAGGAAGTCGCATACACCGTCAGGGTGCCTGCTCCGTCGCTTGTAAGTTTCAGGCTTTGATACTTGGATGTACCTGCGCCCTTTAACTTCACCGAGCGGAAAAAAACCATGCCGTTGTCAAGCTCTACGGGCTTTTCTTCCTCAACAACCAGGTTTTCATAATCTTTGGTGCCGGGAAGCTGCAAGCCTTCACCCTTAAGGGTCTTTCTGCTTGAGCCGACTTCAAAATCTTCGGCGTTCAGTAGACCGCTCTCTTTTTGGGTTTGATATTCGGCATAATACAGGTGCACACCGCTGTCTTGGCCGTGCATATCCAAAGCGCCGGATATGGGTACGCCGGCGCTTTGGGCAATCTCTCTGGCGCGGTAGACCTGTTCGGCCATAGGCTGCAGAACCTTTAGTTGTAAGTCGCCCGCAAGCCAGCCAAACATGCCGACCAAAGACACCAATATGCCCAAGACAATAAGAACCCGTCCTATCGTCTTTTGGCGCGGCGAAATAAAGGGCGACCTTTTCAGGCGAGTGCTTATTTCCCTTGAATTTGTTTCTTGTTTCTTCATTTAGCAATACCCCTTATGCCGGAGGGCAGGGAGAAAATCTCTCTGCCCTCCTCAAGGAAATGAAACGTTTTTAATTATTGGTCGTCCAGGTTTTCCTGTACTTCAATGGCAAGCTCATCCAGGGTTTCCTGAACGGGCGCGCCTTCGTTAAAGATCTTGGCCAGGGCATGGCGCCACAGGTTGGCGCAAGCATCATAAGCAGGATGCTGGTTGCGGGGGTTGATCCAGGAGCTCATCGCAACGATGCCTTCCATGGCGGGCTTGCGGCTGAGATAGTCCTGATATTCAGGGGTACCCTGAACGCTGGCACGGGTGGGGAAGTAACCGGTTTTGTCCGCCCAGTAAAGGTTGATTTCGGGGCTGGTCATGAACATCAGGAACTGCCAGGCGGCGTTCTTTTCGGCCTGGGTTGCGGATGCCGGAATCAGGATGACGGAGCCGCCGACTTCAGACTTAAAGATGGTGCCGTCTTCACTGCCGGGAGACCAAGCCATACCCACCTCAAAGGGGTTGGCGCTTTCTTTTACTTTGTTGACATAGGTATCATACAAAGAAGAGGTGTGAAACACGCTGAAAGCGCCGCCATCCCAGAACAGCTGACGCATGTCGCTGGAAGCGCCGGTGCCATAAGCATAGTAGGCATAGCCCTTATCAATCCACTCTTTAATCTTGTTAGTGATTTCTACGCTCTTTTCGCTGTTGATATCGGTGGTGCCGTCTTCAAGAACCAGCTGGACGCCGTTGTTCTTGTACAGCATCTCATAGTACCAATAGTCCCAGCCGCCAAAAACGGTGCCATAGCGCTTGGTGGTGCCGTCTTCATTAAACAGGGTGGCTTTTTCAAGGAAAGCATCCATATCGGCAACGGTCTTGGGCATTTCGATGCCTTCGGCTGCAGCCATATCCTTGTTGTAGTACATGACCTGAGTTGAAATCAGGTAAGGCAAACAAATCTGCTCACCGTCAAAGCTGGTGGAAGCGATCAGACCCTCGCCAAAGTCTTCCACATCGTAGTCGTACGCATCGATGTAGGGATCAAGAATTTCGCACAGGCCTTCAGCGCCGTAGCTGGCAGGGTAGGATGTGTTGGCAGTAACCAGAGCGGGAACGGTGCCCGCGCCTGCGGCTGCAGCGGCGATAAACTGGGTGTTGATTTCGCCGTAACTGCCGATGTAGACGGGTTCTACGGTAATTCCCATGGTGTTTTCGGCGTTGAATTTGTCTACCATGTAGCTCAGCGCTTCGCTGAACTGGTCTTCATGGGCATGCCACCAGGTAATGGTGATGGGTTCGGTTACATCGTACTCGCCTGCGCCAAAAGCCAAGGTAGGCAGCATGGCCAGAACAAGCAACAAAGTAATAAGTTTTTTCATAGAGTCCTCCTTAAAAATATTATTTTCTATTCGCAACGCATCAAGCGCCACTTTTTTTTAATGATACCACAATGGTAAAATCCTTGTCAATTCTTGTTTACTATTCGTTAAGTACTTCCTCTGGTGATAGTCCGGCCATCATCGCCATGCTGCGGGCACTAGCTTTATCCCAAAACGGCCAGCTATGGTCCCCTGCCCACTCTTCATAGGTAAGCTCATAGCCCAGTTTGCGCAAATGGCTGACAAAGGAGCGGTTATTCTCCAGCAAGAAATCTTCCGTTCCGCAGGCTATATACAGTTTGGGTTTACTGGGAGCATCTGCGGCCTTTTTAGCCAAAAGCATCAGGTTGTTTTCGGGTGCGCACTGTAAGTCCATACCCAATACAGCTTGAAACTCACTGTACAGGGAAACTTCCCTGCGGCTTGTCGTGTCTTCCAAGCTGCGAACAGCACCCGAATAGCTCATAGCTCCTGCGTAGCGCTCGGGATAAGTTAAGGCACACTTCATCGCGCCATAGCCGCCCATGGACAGGCCGGCAATGTACAGATGGTCCGGGTCAACAGGGATATTGAATATCTGCGCGGCCGCCTCGGGAACTTCTTTGGATACATACTCAAAGTACTTTAGACCATGAGCCATGTCGCAATAAAAGCTGCGCTGCACTTCCGGAATAATCACGTTAAAGCCCGTATGGTGAGCAAACTGCTCAATCCGGCTCATCCGGGTCCAGGCGTCAGCGTTTTGTTTTAGTCCATGAAGCAAAATGAGAGTCTTATCGCGCGGCGCTTTGGACTGGATATAATGCTGTTCATAAGGAATGATCGCGTTAAGAACGGTGTCCATCATCAGGGTTTCAGATCGGATAGTTCCTCTAAATACTGCCATAGTTTCCCTCCTTATACTTTGTCCAATTGAAGATTGAGTTGGGCTTTCCGTATTACAGGTAAGGAATCATGGAAGACAGGCGCTCAAAAATGAGGTCGGGCTGAACAGGAGAATCTTTCACATCCTCTATCTTGGTTTCGCCGGTTAAGACTAAAATGCCCATCATGTCATGGTTTTGGGCGGTGGCAATATCGGTATAGAGCCTGTCGCCTACAATGGCTGTTTCATGGGCAGAGTAGCCCGCTCTTGCCATGGCTTCATCCACAATGCCGATGTGGGGCTTGCCAATCACGATATCCGCTTTGCGGCCGGTGCTGGCTTCAATCAAAGCCATGAAGGCGCCCGCGTCGGGGATAAAGCCTTCCTTGGTAGGGCAGTTAAAGTCAGGGTGGGTTGCGATGTAGGGTTTGCCATAGCGGATATAATCGCACACCTTGCACAGCTTTGGATAGTCAAGCGTGGTGTCAAAGGCAACCAGCACATAGTCGGCATCATCTTCAACGATTTCAAGGCCCATGCCGCCAAGCTCTTCTTTTAGCATATCGTTGCCCAGCACATAGCATTTTTGACCAGGGCGCGTTTTGAGGCAATAGCTGCCCGCTGCCTGGCCGGAGGTGATAACATCCATGTAGCGTTCGTCTACCCCCATTTTGCGAAGTCTTTGGGCATAAAACGCACCCGACTTTGAGGAGTTGTTGGTTAAAAAGCGGGCCGTTCTGCCTGTTCTTTCAAGGGCTTTTAGAAAGTCAATAGAACCTTCAAGGATCCTGTCTTCCAAGTAAAACGTTCCGTCCATGTCTAATAGAAAAGAGCGGATGTCTTTAAACTTATTCTTAATCTGTTCCGCTGTCATCTTGTTCATTATTGCCCAGCCTTTTTAATCTCTTTGGTAGCAATCACATCAACCCCGCAGTTGCACACGTTGCGGACGATAACTTGGCCAATTTTAACAGGCGCTTGTACCTCGACCTTGGCCAGGGCTTCCAAACACCCGCGAATGTCCTGTTTGGGAATAGCGCGCTCGGTCTTGACAGAAAGCGGCATCAGGCTTCCGGTCACCGGAACAACAGCCGTAATCATACGTTCGGGGTTTACACATTCTTGGTGCGCATAGGTTTCGCCACGCTTGCAAACATGACCGGTGACGGACACGACCTTGCCGTCAGCCATCTCAACTTGCAGCCGGCAACCCACAGGACAATTAATACAGGTAATTTCCATCTTACTTAATCCTTTCTATGCTTACGGTAATGTCACCCGACAAGGCGGCCACCACGTCTTTTTTCAGGTTAATGGTTACCATTTCACCGGGAGTAAAAATCTGCGCGCGCTTTCTGGCAATTTGCTGCCCGCCGCTTGTAACGGTGCAAACGGCGTTACGGAATACACCGCTTGGCCTGAACATGAGCGCAATGCTTTCTTCCTGCCCAATGCGAATCTTTTGCGGCACCGTTCCGCGAACACCTTCTCCATCCAGCACCTCTATAGTATCCGCAGGAGGCAAAAGACCTTTAACGTACTGAGCCGCAGACCTGCCCGCCTTAAAAGATTCTTCGGACACATAGTCAACCAGGTCATGCACGTGCAAAACGTTACCGCAGGTAAAAATGCCGGGAATGTTGGTTTGGAAGCTGTCGTCAACCACAGGGCCGCTGGTTAAGGGACTTAAGTCAACGCCCGCGCCCTGAGACAGCTCATTTTCAGGAATAAGGCCTACGGACAGCAGCAAGGTGTCGCACTCCAGCTCAATTTCAGAACCGGGAATAGGCTTGCGGTTATCATCCACCTTGGCAATGGTTACGCTCTCCAAGCGCTCCTTACCCTTGATGTCGATAACGGTGTGGGACAGATACAGCGGTATATCATAGTCGTCAAGGCACTGGACAATGTTCCGGTTAAGGCCCGAAGAATAGGGCATCAGCTCAACACAAGCAAGCACCTCGGCGCCTTGCAGCGTCATGCGCCTTGCCATGATAAGCCCGATGTCGCCCGAACCCAGAATAACCACCTTTTTACCGGGCATATAGCCTTCCAGGTTAACAAACTGCTGGGCTGTGCCGGCTGTAAAAATACCGGAGCAGCGGGTGCCGGGGGTGGCCAGAGCACCGCGCGGTCGCTCCCGGCAGCCCATGGCCAAAATAATGGCTTTGGCCTTAATCACTTGCATGCCATGCTTTGAAGACACGGAAGTCACCGTCAGATCATCGCCAACAGACAGAACCATGGTCTCCAGCTGCACCTCAATGCCCAGTTCTTTTACCTTGTCAATATCGCGCTGGGCATATTCAGGGCCCGTTAGCTCCTCACCAAAGCGGTGCAGGCCAAAGCCATTGTGGATACACTGGCCTAAAATGCCGCCCAGGAAATTGGCGCGTTCTAAAATCAGGAGGTTGTCAACACCGCTTTCTTTGACGGCGATAGCGGCGCCAAGGCCCGCCGGCCCGCCACCCACAATCAGCACATCTACTTCTCTGCTAAATTTACGCATTATTTTCTACCCCCTTTAGCGCGTCAGTAATGTTGCCGGTCAGCATATAGCTTTGCCCGCCGCCCTTGGTAATTTCCGTTTTGGGCAGGTTCAGCTCTTCGCTTAAAATCTCAATAACCCTGGGGCTGCAGAAACCACCCTGGCATCTGCCCATGCCCGCGCGGGCTCTGCGCTTAACGCCATCCACGGTCGTGGCGCCAACAGGGCGCCTGATTGCCCGGCGAATTTCTTCCTCGGTAATGGTTTCACAGCGGCAGATGATATTGCCATGCAAGGGGTTTTGTTCAACTGCCTTGGCCTGCTCTTCGGCGCTCATTTCGTTAAAGGGCTTGGGGCACTTGAGGGCAGTGGTATAGTTGTATTTCTTTTTAAAACCTTCTTTTTCCACAATCAGTTCGCTTAGCATTTCGCCAATGGCAGGAGCGGCGGAAAGACCCGGGCTTTCAATGCCGATTGCTTCATAGGCTCCTTCGACTCCCTTAACTGCTCCAATCACAAAATCATCGCCTTTTTCATGGGCACGGATGCCGGAAAAGTTGGTAATGCAGCTGCGCAGCGGCATACCGGGCCAGGTAAGGCTGGCTCTTTCCACTACCGAGTTTAAGCCTTCGGCAGTGGTGGAAACGTCTTGCCCGTCTTCGATGTCTTCGGCGGTGGGGCCGATAATCATGTTGCCATGCACGGTAGGAGAAACGACAACGCCTTTACCCATTTTAGTGGGACACTGAAAAACGGTACGAATAAAAGGCAGGGGCTGCATACGGTCCAAAAGATAATATTGACCGCGCCTGTGGATAATTTCCAGATGCTCTTCGCTTATCATGTTATGAAGAACGGCGCCCTGCTCACCCGCGCAGTTGATAAAAATCTTGGCAGTAAAGTGGCCCTGGTTGGTTAAAACATGCCAAAGACCATCCTTACCCCGGCTTACGCTGGTTACTTCCTGATTAAAGCGGAACTGGGTACCGTTGACGGCCGCATTGTCGGCCAAAGCATAGGTTAATTCATAGGGGCTTGTAATACCTGCGGAAGGGATATTTAAAGCACAGCAAATTTCAGGGTTCAGGTTGGGCTCCAGTTCCAGCGCTTCTTTGCCGGAAATAATTTCAAGGCCATCAACTCCGTTTTCCTTGCCGCGCTGGAGTAAATCTTCAAGCACCTGCCTGTCGCTTTCTTCAAAACCGACAACCAGGGCACCGTTTCTGCCAAAAGAAACACCCAGCTCATCACATAAGTCCTGGAACATTGCCGCGCCGCGCACGTTGGTGATGGCCTTCAAAGAACCGGGCTTTGCGTCAAAACCAGCGTGCACAAGGGCGGTATTGGCCTTGGTGGCGCCTTCAGCTACGTCGCAGGCCCTGTCAAGCACGGTAATGCTCGCTTCATAGCGGCTTAGCTCCCGTGCAACCGCGCAGCCTACCACGCCCGCGCCGACAATGAGTATGTCTGAATAAATCATCTGTCCCCTCTCCTTTTATTCCAAAATGTTGGATGTAATGTAGTGAACGCCCCAGTGCGCCAGCTGCTTTGCCGCTTCCGGGTCATCGACCGTCCATACGTTGACGCGAATACCCAAGTCAATTAATTGCTTAACCTGAGCTTCTGTTATGCCGGTATACCTAACATCCAAATCAAAGCGATATTGTTTGAGTATCTCCAGCACCTTGGCATCCATTTTGCCGGTTAAAAACTGAACGGGTTGTTCGGGGAGGATTTTGCGCAGACTGACAAGATTGGCCAAATCAAAAGAAATGAAAATTGTGTGGTCAAGCCAGTCTAAACCACGGATGATGGAAACCAGCCGCTCAATATCTTCATGCTCCAGATGATTTTTGATTTCAAGCACGCAGATTTTGCCATAGTGCTTACAAATAGCAACGTATTCTTCAAGCGAGGGCAGGTATAAATCTTTGCGCACCATTCCGTTTAAATCGCTTAAATAAACGTTGCGCAAACGCTCAAAGGTAGTCTCTTCAACTATCCAGTTCACGCCCGCGATACGCACCAAATCGTCATCATGAAAGACTATGAATTGCCCGTCCTTGGTCATATGTATATCGGTTTCAATTCCAAAATAGGATCGGTTGCCCGCCGCCACGAACGCGGCACAGGTGTTTTCTCTTTCCAGGCCACTCAGTCCCCGATGCGCAATCATTTGGACACCCTGCAAATTTAGCTTAATCGTACCCATTGTAAGCTTCTTTCCTCCATAAATAATCAAATTTAATCTTTAATGTACAGCGGATTTTCGTTGAAATTTCCCTGTTTTTATCGTTTAACAACAGCGGAATTCATAAGATTAGCTGTACAAATTGATATTAACTGTATTATAATCCCAATATACACAAATTGCAACGAATGACAGGAAGATGGAATTCCATCATTATTTTGAACTATTTTGCTCAAATATAATCAGATTCAATCATCGGAGGTGAACAAACTTGTTTAAAAACCAACGATTGGAAGAAATGCTCAACATCCTGAAAGAGCAACAGCACGCAACGGTGGATGAACTGTCCAAGCGGCTTTACGCCAGTCCTGCGACCATTCGCAGGGATATTAAAGCGCTGGAAGCAAAGCATTTGATCGCCAAAACCTGGGGTGGGGTATCCCTTGCCGGCGGACATAACCGGTTTGTCATTCTTGATCAGCGGGAGGAAACCCATCGCGCGGAAAAAAACGCCGTCGCCAAACTTGCCGCTTCTTTGGTAAAGCCCGGCGACGCGATTTTTATGGACGGTTCTTCCACCGTTATCAGCATGATTCCTCATCTTCAAATCAAAAACCTGACCGTTGTGACCAACAGCCTCAAGGTGGCAGGGGCCCTTGCTTCAACCTCCGCCCGTGTTTTTATTACCGGCGGCCAGCTTCAGCCCAAGTCCATGACCTTTGGCGGCAGCATGGCGGAAAACAATGTCCGCTCGTTCCATGCCGACAAGTTATTTTTTTCCGCCGCAGGTATTGACCGTAGTGGCGTCATCTCCGATTTCTACGAAACCGACATTGCCCTGCGCCAAGAGATGATTCGCTGCTCCAAGGAACAGTATTTCCTGTGCGATTCCAGCAAGTTCGGCAAAAACTTCCTGTTTAAGGTAACTGACCTTGACCATATCACGCAAGTTATTTGTGAAAAAGAATTGATTTTCGATAAGTAAACCAAGTCCACTCAAAAGCAAACGCCCCTTTTCGGGGCGATTATTCAAATTAGTAAAGCATTAGCCTATACTTTTTGTCCTCTCTTGTAAACAGCAAGCGCTAAATTGCTGCCAAAGCGGTAGACAAGCCTGTTAAGATTAGGCGTATCCCAAACAACAAGGTCGGTACTCTTGCCTTTTTCCAAGGTGCCTAATCGCTTTCCCATACCGATGGCGCAGGCGCTGTTCAGCGTGGCGGCAACAAGAGCCTCTTTGGGAGTTAAGCGGTTGTATAAACAGGCAGTCGTCATCGCAAAAGGCATGGACAGGCCGGGCGATGAACCGGGGTTAAAGTCGCTGGCAATGGCGACAGGAATGCCCTTATCAATCATTGTACGGAACTTGCCGTAAGGTTTTTGCAGGTAAAAGGAGGTAGCAGGCAGCATCACGGCCACCATACCCGAAGCTAAAAAGGCTTCCATGCCCTCATCGCCCGTTTCGCTCACATGATCGCAGCTGATAGCTCCCAGTTTAGCCGCCACCTGAACTCCGCCGATTTCCCTGATTTCATCGGCATGCATTTTAGGAATCAACCCGTGTTCTTTTCCGATAGCTAAGATACGCTCGCTTTCTTCTGCCGAAAAAACGCCCTCATCGCAAAACACATCGCAGAATTCGGCTAAGCCCTGCTTTGCTACCGAAGGGATGCCTTCTTCACATATCAAGTCGATATACTCTTCCCTTGTCATTCCCTTGGGAAAGGCGTGAGCGCCCATGTAGGTCAGCGCAATGTCGGGGTTGGTTTCCCTTAACTTTTTGGCAACCCGCAGCTGCTTTTCTTCTGTTTCTCTGTCAAGCCCATACCCGCTTTTGATTTCAATGGCGGTAGTGCCGTGCAGCATAGCTTCCTTTAAAAGCTTTTGGCTTTTTTGAAGTAAATCTTCTTCCGGTATCTGCCTTGTCGCTTTAACGGTCGATAGAATGCCGCCACCCGCTTCCAAAATATCAAGGTAGCTTTTGCCCTCCAGCTTCATCTCCAGCTCGTTTTCCCGCCAGCCGCCGAAAACCAAATGAGTATGACAATCGACCAAGCCCGGAGTTACAAGCAAGCCTTTACAGTCCACCTTGTTTTCCGCTAAAGGCGGCATCCCTTCCCCAAGGTCAACAACGATACCGTCTCTCGATAGAATCCAAGCATCTTTAGAAATTTTTACTTCGCCCTGTTCCCTTCCGCAGAGCGGCCGGCTGCCTTGCGCCGTCGCAAGCATGCCGATATTGTAAAACAGCGTTTTCATTACACTTTAACCCAGCTTCCCTTTAAGGGTCCGTTCAATCAAGTCATCATCCGCCAAGTAAGGAACGGTAATGCAGTCAGTTCCGTTATTGTCCTTATTGTACTGCTTGGCGGTTTCAAGGGCGTTTTCGTTGCGCGCCCAGGCGCGGCGGGCAACGCCGCCCATCACATCCCAAGGCATAGCGCTGTTTAAAATGGTATCTACCCGCTCACTTCCGTCAAGCACCATGCCAAAACCCCCGTTAATGGCCTTGCCTATGCCCGTTCCCCCGCCGTTGTGCAGGGCAACCAGACTCATACCCCGCGCGGCATTGCCGGCAAAGCACTGAATAGCCATTTCCGCCATGATGTTGGAGCCGTCCTTAATGTTGCTGGTTTCTCTAAACGGTGAGTCGGTACCGCCTGCATCGTGATGGTCACGGCCCAGCATTACAGGCCCTATTTCTCCTTTTCGCACCATGTCGTTAAATTTTAAGGCGATTCTCAGCCTGCCCATCGCATCCTGATAGAGGATGCGAGCCTGTGTTCCCACCACCATTTTATTTTTCTTGGCATCCCGCACCCATGCCCAGTTGTCCCTGTCCTGATAACGGCGACTTGGATCAATTAACTCCATAGCAGCCCGGTCGGTCTTGTCAAGGTCGCTTTCTTTCCCTGACAAACACACCCAGCGGAAGGGACCATAACCAAAGTCGAACAGCTGCGGACCTAAAATATCTTCTACATAGGAGGGATAGATAAACCCTTCCTTTTCATTTTCTCCGTTCTTGCAAATGTCCGTAACCCCCGCGTCGTACACAGCCTTTAGGAAGCTATTGCCATAGTCAAAAAAGTAGGTGCCTCGGCGGCTGAGTTCACCGATGGCCGCGATATGTTCTTTAAGCGAATCATTCACTGCCTGCTTAAAGCCTTCATGGTCCTGCGCCAGCATCTTGGTACGCTCTTCAAAGCTAAGACCCTTAGGACAGTAACCGCCATCATAGGCCACATGGCAGGAAGTTTGGTCACTTAATAAATCCACATGCACATTTTCTTTAATCAAATATTCAAGCAAGTCTACAATATTACCGTGGTAAGCAATAGCAAGGGGATGCCTGTTTTCTTTTGCTTCAAGCGCCCACTTCACGCAGGTGGCAAGGTCGTTGCTCACCTTGCTTACCCAGCCTTGATTGAGCCTTGTCTCAATGCGGCTTTTATCCACCTCGGCAATAATGGCCGCGGCACCGGCGATTTCGGCTGCCTTGCCCTGGGCTCCGCTCATGCCACCAAGGCCGGAAGATACAAACAGCCGCCCGGATAAGTCTTCATCCTGCGCAATGCCAAGCTTTAATCTCCCCGCCCCAAGCAGGGTGTTAAAAGTACCGTGCACAATGCCCTGGGGGCCGATGTACATCCACCCGCCGGCAGTCATTTGGCCATAGTTTGCAACGCCGATGGCGGCGGCTCGGTTAAATTCCTGCTGGTTATCAAACATACCGATCATCAGCCCGTTGGTCAGCATCACTCTGGGTGCGTGCTTATGCGAGCGGAATACGCCAAGCGGGTGCCCCGATTCCAATACCAGGGTCTGTTCATCGGTCAGGTTCTCCAAATACTGCTTAATCAGCTGGTACTGCATCCAGTTTTGGCATACCTGGCCCGTTTCACCGTAGGTCACCAACTCGTAGGGGTAAAGCGCCACCTCAAAATCCAGGTTGTTATCAATCATCACCTGAAAAGCTCTGCCTTCAATACACTTGCCCTTGTATTCATCAATGGACCTCCCCCAAATGCGCCCTTCGGGGCGGAAGCGGTAACCGTAAATGCGTCCCTTGATTAACAGTTCATCCAAAAACTCCGGCGCAAGCTCTTCATGGAATTCCTCAGGAATGTAGCGCAGGGCGTTGCGCAGCGCCAGCTCAATATCCCTTCTTGAAAGCTTGGCATCTCTTTTGGGCGCGCGCCGGATCCCTTCTTTAAAAGGCTTCTTTTCAGGTAATATCTTTAGGTTTAATACGCTATGCATAAGTCCCTCCTTTAGGCAAACTCGCTTAGGGTAGATAAAGCTGTCCGCTCGATATCGCCGGATCTGACAAGTTTATTTATACAAGTAATGTGGGGAGTTATTTCTTCATCTTCATCAATAAAAGGTATCTTTTCTCGAACCAAACAATACACTTTCTTTTGTATTTCACTTAATTTTTCAAGGTTTTTTCGGTGGTCAGTTGCCTGAACCGCTGCCATCAGCTCAAAAGCAAGCACGGAAAATACGTTGTTTACAATGCGCCTTAAATTATGGGCAGCCGTTGTGCCCATGGACACATGATCTTCCTGGTTGGCTGACGAGGGGATGGAATCCACGCTCGCCGGATGGGCAAACACCTTATTTTCCGACACCAAAGACGCAGCGGAATATTGGCAAATCATAAACCCTGAATTGATACCGCCGTTGGACGCAAGAAAAGGCGGCAATCCGTTTGAAAGGCTGGGGTTGACCATCCTTTCAAGCCGCCTTTCACTGATGGACGCAAGCTCCGCCGCAGCGGTAGACAGGTAGTCCATCACAAGCGCGATGGGTTCACCATGAAAGTTGCCGCCGGAAATAACACTCTCATCTTCCAAAAAAAGAACGGGGTTATCGGTCACGGCGTTCATTTCTATTTCCAGTACGCCCTTGGCATGCATTAAAGCATCCCTGACCGCCCCGTGCACCTGCGGAATACACCGCAAGGTATAGGCATCCTGCACCCGCAGGGCTAAATTCTCTTTGGCCGCAGACGTTCCCTCCAGCATGAGACACATATTTTTAGCAACTAATTCTTGCCCCGGATGCGGCCTTAAGGCGTGCAAACGCTCGTCAAAAGCGCTGGCAAGGCCTGTTAATGCCTGCAAGCTCATGCCCGCGGTAATATCGGCAAGCTGAGCCGCGCGGTTTAAATCATGCCAGGCAAGGGCACCGATGGCCGTCATGCACTGGGTACCGTTAATCAGCGCCAATCCTTCTTTAGCCAGTAAATGATAAGTGGCAATGCCGGCCTTATCCATGGCCTCTTTGCCGGGCATTCGAACGCCTTGATAATAGGCTTCCCCGCGACCAAGGAGCACCAAAGCCATGTGCGCCAGCGGCGCCAAATCCCCGCTTGCGCCAAGCGAGCCCTGCCGCGGCACAACAGGATGAACGCCTTTATTTAGCATAGCAATCAAGGCCTCTACCAGTTCCCTTCGGATACCCGAATGTCCTTTGGCCAAGGCATTCGCCCGAAGCAGCATCATCGCCCGCACGGTCTCAATCTCCAGCGGCTCGCCCACTGCGCAGCAATGGCTTAATATCAAGTTTTCCTGAAGTTTCGCGCTCTGCTCTTTGCCGATATGTATTTTAGAAAAATCGCCAAAGCCTGTCGTGATGCCGTAAACCACTCTCCCCTCATCTACGATTTTTTCGACCAGCCGGCGGGATTCTTCAATGGCTTTTCCGGCTTGGGGGGATAGGGAAACAACGGCTTGGTGTCTGGCTACCGCCACCACCTTGTCAATGCTGAGCGATTCTCCGTCCAGCACAACAGCATGAATGTCTTTGGCAAATTGACGCATGTGCTTACCTACTTTTCTGTATGATATTTTATCTGCATACTCATTTTATCACCCCGCAATTGGGCTGTCAATTGCAGATACAAAAGGCAACGCGGTAAAGAGTACTCATCGTTGCACAATTGAAAAAGCAAAGCTATAATGGAACCAACAAAATTAACATCTTGAAAGGAGCCAATCCATGCCGATTATTACCTTTATGGGAGCGGGGTCCACCGTGTTTGCAAAGAACGTCTTAGGTGACTGCCTTACGACACCTGCCCTGCACAATAGCCACATTCACCTGTATGATATTGACGCCAAGCGCCTTCAAGAAAGCTATCTGATGCTAACGGCCATCAACAACAATCTTGGCAATAAAGCTACGATTAAAACCTTTTGCGGGGTGGAAAACCGCAAGAATGCCCTGCGAGGAGCCAAGTATGTAGTGAATGCCATTCAGGTAGGCTTGTATGACCCCTGCACCATCATTGATTTTGAGGTACCCAAGCGCTTTGGCATCAAGCAAACCATCGGCGATACTTTGGGCATCGGCGGTATTTTTAGAGCCCTTCGCACCATCCCCGTGATGTTCGATTTTGCCAGCGATATGGAAGAAGTTTGTCCGGATGCCTGGTTCCTTAATTATACAAACCCCATGGCCATGCTGACAGGCGCCATGCTGCGCTACACAAATGTAAAAACTGTTGGCCTTTGCCACAGCGTTCAAGTATGCGCCAAGGAGCTTTTGAATCTAGCCGATATGCCATATGACGATACCATCCAGTGGAAAATCGCCGGCATCAACCATCAGGGGTGGCTGCTTGAAATAAGCAAAGACGGCAAGGATCTCTACCCCGAAATCAAACGCCGCTGTGCCAAAATTGAAGGCAAGCATAACGACATGGTACGCCTTGAATTGATGAAACGCTTTGGCTACTACCTGACCGAATCCAGCGAACACTCAGCAGAATACCTGCCTTACTTTATTAAAGACAAGTACCCTGAATTGATTGATGAATTTAACATTCCCCTGGATGAATACCCCCGCCGCTGCGTCCACCAGATCGAAGAGTGGAACACCTTAAGGGATAAGCTAACCCAAGACCCCCACCTAAGCCACACTCGCACTAACGAATACGCAAGCGGTATCATGGAAGCCATAGAAACCAACAAACCCTATAAAATCGGCGGCAACGTATTAAACCACGGCCTGATTACCAACCTGCCGCAAAATGCCTGCGTGGAAGTGCCCTGCCTGGTGGATGCAAGCGGCGTAACCCCAACCTATGTGGGCGCCCTGCCCGAACAGCTGGCCGCCCTTAACCGCACCAACATTAACGTACAGCTGCTGACCATCCTTGCTGCCGTTGAAAAGAAGAAGGATTACATCTACCAAGCCGCTTTACTTGACCCACATCTGCAAAGCGAGCTGTCCATCGATGATACCATCGCCCTGTGCGATGCCCTCATTGAAGCCCACGAAGGCTGGCTGCCAAGCTATTCTTAAAAATGCATAACAAAAGAAGCGGTGCCGCATACAACAGCACCGCTTCTTTTGATTGATGGTATTCCTTCTCTTGTCAAAACCTCTTTTAATCTGTAACAATTTCACCCGGCCAACTGCTGATACCGCCAATTTCAACAATGTTGGTATAGTCCAGTTTGGCCAACTTAGCAGAAGCCTGCTTGGAACGGTTTCCGCTACGGCAATATACCAGAATCAATTGTTCTTTATCCGGTAGTTGCGAGGGTTGCTCCGAACCAATCGTCTCGTTAGGCAGCAAAATCGCCCCCGGAATGTGACCGACCTTATACTCCCCTTCCGTACGTACATCAAGGATAATATAATTCGTTTCCTTTTCCATCATTTCCATTGCTTCCTTCATGGAAACTGAACGATAGCCCTTCCCCTTAGGCGATGACGAAGTGCAGCCGGTCAACAACAGCGCGATCACGATAATAATCAATAACAATTTCAAAATATTTTTCATCATAAATTCTCCTGCTTCTTTCGTGTTTGATTGTGAAAATCAAACAAAATCTTGTTCTCAAAAGCAATATACACACTAAGCGTATGGCTTAAACAGCATGATCACGATGAATTACACACGAAATAAAAAAGACCAACATCCCTCCTTAAGCGTGTTATACTGTTAGCTAAAGTAACATGAAGTAAAGGTTATAAAAAAAAGCATCGTTTATAACCGTGCGAATGAAGGAAAATATTGCTTTAATTCAGAAAAGAGCCATAATATTACCTGATATGCCCTGTTACACTGAAGGTACATACCTTGAATTCACTACTAAACAAACCATCTGCCATGAAGTTGATTACACTGGAGTCAAAACTATTTTTATTGAAAAACTGCTAACCTCAATTAATTTCTATAAGTCGGTTGCGCTTAAACAATAGTGTCGCCTGTTTCTAAAGGAGGAATGTGTATGGCAAACAACCTACCCGATTATCTACGTATGCAGACCGAAGCTGCGCCTTATGAAAACCAAGTCTTCACCTGCGGTAATGTCCGCTTCACGGTCATTACACCGCAGATTATCCGTATTGAGCAGGGAAAATTCACAGACGAAGCGACGCTCACGGTGCTTTGTCGCAAGGTAGCTGTTTGCCCTTGCGAAACCTTTCAGGACGGTAAAATATTTTACCTTCGAACAGCCGCTCTGAAGCTAAAGTATAACCCGGACTTACCGCTTGAACAGATGCCCATTTTCCTAAAAGCCGGCGGCATTGTGCCGTTGCAAAAACATATCCCAGGAAACAAAATACTCGGCCGCGCGACCGAAATGGAGCTCTTCATTGCGCCCGGCGATTCGGGCAGCTTTTCACCAAGAAGAGCTGCGTGAAAACTGGGAGCTTGCCAAAAATAAGCAAGAATTGTTTGCAATCGAGCCGCTCAGATAAGCTATCGCCAAGGAGGTGATAATATGCCACAGACAATCGAATATTACCTTTCCAAGGGCTTTGACCAAAAGACAGCCGAATATTTCGCCGGCGGCAGGAAAAAGATTGTCGGCGTTGTTCCCAATGACGATTTTACCTTAACCCTCCGCTTTGAGGGTGGCGAAAATCGGCTGTACGATATGCGACCGCTGCTTCAAAAAGGCACGGTGTTTGAACCTTTCGCTTCCCTTGAAGCCTTCCGCCGTGTGTATGTGGATGAACAGCATTGTGTCGCCTGGGATATTGACCCTGCGGTAGACAGCAACATCGTATGGAACAACAAGGTAGACCTCTGCCCCGACAGCTGCTATCTTGACAGCGTACCGTTTGAAAGATAACCTATAAAACTTAGTACCGGAAGTAGAGAATGGGCTTCTACACGCCGGGATTACCCGGTAAACAAGAGATGCGGGGACTGGCACACCCGCCCGGTTTCAGTAAGCGGCAGCGATGCCGCTTTTTATATTGATGCTTTTCACCATGCCGCTCTATGGATGGCGGGCCGCTCCCAAACGCTCAAAAATGAGCCAGCAAAGGTATGTTAAATAAGGGGACGGCGCTTTCTTTTGCCCAAAATCCCAGTCCTTCATTTTCTGGTAGGCTGATTCAGGGGTAAAAAAACCGTCCTTGTCCTGTTTGGCTTTGATAAGCGCCATCATTTCAAGAAAGCGGGGGTCCTTTCGCGCGAACCCGTACTTGCTTAGAACACCGGCCACGTTGACAATATCGTACCAGCAGGGCGGGGTTTTCAGTTTGCGAAAGTCCGTACCCATAAAGAACATGTACGGGTGCTGGTGAAGGCTGTTTTCCCATAGGGTAAGCAAGGCTTTTACAGCGGCGGCGGCAACATCGCTGTCCCGATATTCCGGGATATGGGAGAGTAAATCGGCCATAATCAGCGTGGCGTAGGGGCAGCAGTCGTCCTTCCTGCCCGGGCCGCGGAACTTGCCAAGCTCGGGCGAAACGGCGCAAGGGAAGCCATTGTCGCGGCACAAGGATACCAGGTAATCAACGCCAGGTTTGATATGTTCCTGATAATCGATGCCCGCTTTGATGAGGGCAAGCAAAAGCAGGGGGGCGTCACACAGGCACCAGCTGAACACATCCTCCCCCGAACCGCCATAATGCTTGGGCACATTGGTCATGGACTGGTAGACGCCACGCTCGTCCCGGTGCTTTAGTATCTCCTCAATGGCCGTTTTGATTTCCGGCACTTCCGTATTAAGCC